>JBBRDD010000341.1:0-2564 GCA_038204235.1 Desulfobulbales bacterium | reverse complement strand
TGGACCGGCCATGACGATAGCGATGCGGGCCAGAACCGGTTTGTGAGCAAATGAACGGGACTTTTCTTCTTCTGTCAGCTCGCGCATAACCGGTTCGGCAACCGTGGCAGATTCGACTAATTCTCCTTCGGGCGGATGATGTGACTCGCCGCCTTCAATAAATCCGCCTTCTCCAAACATCTTGACATAACCACCCAGCGGGAATGCAGAAAGAAGGTATTCCGTTTCACCTATTTTTTTGCCTAACAACTTGGGACCAAAGCCGAGCGAGAATTTCTCTACGCCAACCCCCATCATTTTGGCAAACAGGAAGTGACCAAGCTCATGGACAAAGATCAGTACTCCCAGAACGATTACTGCATAGACAACCATCATATCAGCGCACCATTTCCCGGCAAATTTCTCGGGCAACTTCCCGACTCCACAGATCGACCTTTAATACTTCGTCGATTGAACACAAATCATGCGCCGTGTGTGCATCCATAGTCCTCTCAATTGCTTCGGCAATCTGGATGAATCCAATATTGCCGTCCAGAAATGCATCTACGGCAATTTCATTAGCGGCATTCATGACAGCCGGCATACTTTCACCGGCATTAATGGCACGATAAGCCAGACCCAGGCATGGGAATTTGTCCATATCCGGCTTAAAAAACGTCAAGCCCGACAGAGCGGTCAAATCAAGCGGCTTGACGCCTGTAGAAACCCGTCCCGGATATGAAAGCGCATAAGCAATGGGAGCCTTCATATCAGGTGTCCCAAGCTGCGCAATTACGCAACCGTCAATATACTCTACCATCGAATGAATTATACTTTGCGGATGGATATTAACATCAATTTTTTCCACGCACGTGTCGAACAGCCAGCGGGCCTCCAGAACTTCCAGCCCTTTGTTCATCATCGTAGCCGAGTCGATCGTGATCTTTTTACCCATGCTCCAGTTTGGATGGTTAAGGGCATCCCGCACCGAAACCTTTTTCAACTGTTCAACAGGTGTATTCAGAAACGGGCCACCGGACGCAGTCAGAATGATTTTCTCAATATCCGTGCTGCGGTGGCCTTCAATTGACTGAAAAACAGCACTGTGTTCACTGTCAACCGGGAAAAGGCTTACACCATATTCAGCCACCATCTCCATGAAAAGATGACCGGCAGTGACCAAAGTTTCCTTATTGGCCAAAGCGATATCTTTCCGGGCACGGATGGCGGCTGCGGTTGGCACCAGGCCGGCGGCTCCTACAATGGCAGCAACCACCATTTCGGTCTCGTCAGCGGTCGCAGCGGCAATCAGACCTTCAATACCACCCATGATAGAGACATCCAAACCACAACACAGATCCTTTAAACGGGCAACATCATCTACAGAAGCAACGACAGCAAGACGAGGGGCGAATTCTTTGATTTGGCGCGAAAACAGTTCCAGGTTTTTGCCGGCCGTCATGGCGACTACCCTGAAGCGATCAGGATGAGCAGAAACAATTTCCAGGGTACTCACACCGATGGAACCGGTTGAACCCAGGATCGTAATATTCTTCATGTGCTATCCCTTGAAAAGATAAATAGTGTAGTAATAGGTTACCGGAGCAGCAAAAAGTATGCTGTCCAAACGGTCAAGAACCCCGCCGTGGCCAGGGAAGATTGTTCCTGAATCCTTGACTCCAAAGCTGCGTTTAAGCAATGACTCAAACAGATCACCGACTTGGCCAAAAGCGCCGATAAAAAGTGCTGTGACAAAAACATCTACAAAAGACAACTGTGGAAAAAAGGTGAACTTGGCAAGAAGAGTGCCGCAGATGCTTCCTGCCAGGCCACCCAGAGAGCCCTCAATACTCTTTTTGGGACTAACCAATGGATACAGTTTAGTCTTGCCAAAGGCACTGCCGGTGTAATAGGCGGCCGAGTCGTTGGTCATGACAATCAGCATGATAACGAGCAGCCATTGAACACCGTAAGGGGTCTGACGCAGCAGAACAAGGTGCATCAGTAGAAAAGGAATATAAATAAAAGCCAGAACCGCGTACGAAACTTCCCGCCCTGCATCCGCGATATTTCTGATACGAAATAGAAACAGAAGGGCAAACACCAGAAAAAGAACGCCGATGGCAGTAATTAAAATGCTATTGTCAGCAATTAAAGGAGTAAATACCAGAAACGCTCCGGAGACTGAAGCCATCCAGCCCTCTAATACCCGGTCTGGCAAAGCCATGCGGTAAAATTCCATTATTCCAATACATGAAAAAACAGCCAATAAAGACGCAAATGCGAGTGCCCCACCCTTCACGATAATCAGGACAACAATCGGCAACAGAATGAGTGCAGTTATCAGACGTTTAATAGGCCGCCCCTTTGCGTGGTTATCTGATCACTTGTTTTGCCGAACCGGCGTTCTCGGGACTGAAAATCGGCCAACGCTTTGTGCAGCTCATTAATGGTAAAATCCGGCCAGTTTGTTTCGGTAAAATAAAGTTCGGTATAAGCCAATTGCCATAAAAGAAAATTGCTGATACGCATTTCGCCGCTGGTTCGAATCAAAAAATCCGGATCAGGCAGTCCGCCTGTATCCA
>JBBRDD010000340.1:0-2697 GCA_038204235.1 Desulfobulbales bacterium | reverse complement strand
CAGGGGTGTAACAGCTAACATCTTTAAAGGCACATTGTTCCTTGCAGCTTGGACATATCTCCGGTGGGGTTGGGATTTGAATGGTATTTCCGCATCCTAAGCACTTCCAAAAAGGATCCATGTTTTTTACTTTAGATGTTTGTGGCTTTTCAATCATAACCTGAAGTTTCCCATTTTTAAAATATGCCAGCGTGAGGGGGCGGCGAAAACATTTCGGCGGGGCATGAAAATTGTTCAATAATTACAGCAAGATGCTGGTTAAAAAATGGATATCCTAAACACCTGATATTGTTGATAAAATTAGACAAGTTTTTTCTCAGAAATCGACATAATATCAACAATAACAGCAATTTAATAGTGAACGCGAGGCCCAATTATGGTAGAATGTAATTCTCCAAAAACAAATTACCAGAGGAACCTCGCATGCTCATACTACACTCCCTGCTCAACGAACTCAAAGAAGAATTTATCCCATCGGAAAATGGTAAGGAACGGAGCGCCTGGTTTCTCCACACCCTGCTCGCCATCATCATACCATTTACTTCATCGAGAACCTCCAATCTGCTACGCGTACTCCGTACTCTGTTCGGCTATACCGAGATCGCCAAAAAACGGTACTACACCTTCATGGCTTCTCCAAAGCTTCCTTGGGATGGGCTCTGGCCGAGGCTTTGGAAAATGATTCCTCATCCGGAAACAGGTGGAAGACTGATCATCGCCCTCGACGATTATATCAACCCCAAGATAGGGACAAAGATTTTTGCCTGTGCCAAGGTGTTTGACCATGCGGCCAAGCAAAATCAATCAAAATATCCCTGGGCTCAGAATATTGTTGCCATCGGCCTTCTCAAAATGATCAAAGGACGCTGGGCCTGCCTGCCTCTCAGTCAGCGATATTATTTGCCGGAAGCAGAAATCAAAAAAAATAAACCGACCTTCAAGGGTAAGAAGATTGACTTTCAAAGCAAGCATATCCAGGCCGTTGAGATGCTCAGTAGAGTTGCCGTGGAATTCCCCCAGTCGGATATCCTGATTGTGACCGACTCCTGGTTTGGCAACAATGGACTCTTCAAGCCGTTGCGAAAAGAACTGGGAGAACGGGCCCATATGGTGTCCCGGCTTCGGTCAAACAACAATCTTTTTGACTTGCCTGCCCCACCGACGAAAAAAGGCGCCGGTCGACCGAGAAAATATGGGGACAAGCTTGGTACGACATCGTCACTTGCCTTGATAAATAGAGAGCGGGCTCAAGAGATGATGGTCAACCTGTATGGCAAAGTGCGAAAGGTTTTAGCCTATGATCAGGTTGTCATGCAGAAAACCCTCAAGTGTCAGATTAGAGTAGTGTGGGTGTATCGCCGGACCCAATGGGTTGCCCTTTTTTCCACCGATTTGTCCCTGTCAGTTGCCGAGATAATCGAGTATTACGGCGCTAGATGGAAGATTGAGGCCGGATTCAAAGAACTGAAAAGGGATATCGGCAGTGCCGAAACCCAGACCAGAAATCCGGTAGCAGTAAAAAACCACCTGGACTTCTGCATGATGGCCACATCGCTCACCTGGATTTACGCCTGTCGCCTAGAGAAAACTCCTCAGCGACGGCATACGGTCAAGGGCCGCGACCATTTCGCCTTTTCCGATGTCAGAAGGTTGGTAACCGAAGCGGCATTGGACGACGATTTTCCATTGCTTTGCCCAGTTCCGCGCAAATCGATGGTTAATACACTTGTGACCGCCCTGCTGCGGATGGCGGCATGAGACTTTTATAGGAAACTTCAGTCATAACTTCACCCTTAATTAATTTGTATTAACAGCCTTGTATCAGGGTATATTCCAAAACCTGTACGTGATAAGTCTCTTTTGTCAAAAATCACTTTTCCTTTAACAGACAGTAAGAATAAAGGGAAAGAATGACAAGAATACAAACAAAAATTGATTGTTCCAGAAAATCTTGTAAGATCGACCTGAAAAGGATACACTAACGACTATAAATGGAGCAGTTTCGATCAGGATGCCGGTTTTCTTTAGGGTCGTCTGAAAAAGCGATGTCTTATGATCGAGCACTGCGGCCATTGCCAGAAAGGGCGTGACACTGCCTTCGCTTCACGCCGGTTGTCGGTCGATTACGGTTGCGTATACGGGTGAAGGATGAAAGGCAGCTTGCAAAGATGGTGGTTTTGTGGCTATGAGGATTTATCGAGGTATGCTGCAAGTAGTGCGGTTGAGGCGCCGTGCACGATGGTTATTCCGCGTTCTATCTGAAATATCACAACAGTTAGAAAAGTTCCCGTCTATTATATCTGTTAGTTCAGGCTGTTAGAAAACTCCAATCTTAATAGCAACAAGTTGTGAGATATCAACCAATGAGCGATGAAAATATATCCAAGGCAGATAAATCCCGTATTGTCAGAATAGAGAATATCGACGGTATTATTGCAAAACTCGCATTTTTTGCAAAACTAAATCATCGTTTAATAGAGGAACACGAGAATGTCCGAAGATTTCCGCACAGTTATCTTGAAGGCAAACTGGTTCAGTGACAGGGACTTTGAAAAAAAAGTACCTGGTCTGACTTTTCTGACAGGAGATCAGGTTGGGCGCCGGATCATGCTTGCCGATGATCGCATCACCTTGGGGCGTACTCCTGAAGCAACTATAATGCTGAGGGATAGACTTATCTCTCGCTTGCATCTCGCC
>JBBRDD010000339.1:0-2705 GCA_038204235.1 Desulfobulbales bacterium | reverse complement strand
ATAGCCCGGCAACTCGTACTGTAGAGTCTGGTCTTCCAGCACCGTTCTAATCACCGCGATGATTAGCGCCACCGTCACCGGAATAAGTGTCCACATCGAGCTTAAGGCCAGCACCATACCCGGGAGTGCCAACATATTTCCAGCATAGCCCGGATGTCGCACAATCCGATAGGGGCCATTGTCACACACCACATGCCCTCGATCCACCTGAATACGCACCACGCTGGAGAAAAAGCGGTTTTCTATCAATGCCCACGCAGCAAAAGCGTATCCGAGCGAGATCAAGAGGAAGCCGAACACGATGATCCACAACGAAAATACGGGTGACCAGCCATAGCGATGATCTAGCCCGGCCAAAATGACCAGTGGGAACCTCACACTCAGCGCCATCAACGGCGCAAGTACTTTGTCCCAAGCTTTCGCACTTTGGACCTTCTCCATATTTTGTCGTTCGGTCAACAACCCCGGATGCCGCCGTTCCGCAAAAATGCGCCCTCCTAGGCCGGCGGCAACAATCAGCAGGGAATAACCCCACGCCTGCCACCAACCGAAATCCCCTCCACACATCAAAAGATCCTGTTTCTAGCTGGATATTATGCGCCGCATGAGTGATATCTGGTTTCCTGATAGCACCTATCTCTACGATATGTATGACCATTGTCAATCTTAACCTTATTGCTGCAGGGAAAGGTTAAGGTTTTTCCTGACAGGAAAAAATTATCTCAAATCCAATACTGTTCCAGAGAATATTAACGTTCGAACTCATAACCCCCAGGTGTTTCTCCCGGTGACTTGTTATGGCCACGTTTTTAATGATGAGCTGAATATTCATCCAATAATCTGCGAATCATTTTTTGATACTGGGTATTATGCTTTTTTGCTTCCTTTTTAAAGAACTCAACACTCGTCCTGCTGACAGAAATTGTAACTTTGACAGTTTCTTCTTTCAAAGCAAGTTCTTCCGGTGAAGGAAGAAAGTCGTCAGTAACTGTTACTTTGCCAATTGGCTCATCTGTGTATTTTATTTTCCCTTTCATATATTTCCCTCCCCTTCCGCCAGTGCCCGGCACCAATGATTCTTATTTTGTACTTTCGATAAGTAAATCTTACTGTTAAGACACCTTCGCCGACTTTGCCGAGGCAATAATATCGCTTTTCTTCTAGGCTGTGTTCGAGGTCCTCCAGAACAATACGATGGTGATCGAGGAAGGGAAGTTGCGCCATAGCAAATGAAACACCATGTTTTTCTGTGTTTATTTGGCTCTTGGCTGAGTCCCACTCAAAATCAGATGTTTTTGTCATACGAGCAAAATAAGGTGTAGAAATATTTATATGGATATTGGACCTTTAGAAAAAAAATTGAACAAATATTGAGACCAAGACTATCAGAGCTTTAAAATTAATAAATTGAGTTGAGTGAGCATTAAGCGGCAGGGTTGCGCGGGCAGGAAATTCATCGTCTTTATCGTAAAAGATGAGGACTAGTAATATGTTGGGGAGTTCATCAAAAATCAAGCTATGGAACCAAATCCGGAAATTCCGCCCTGTCGGCCACCGATAGATGCTGCTATCGATAGAAATTCCTGAATGCGTCCCTGGAATCTTTTAATTATAGGCCCCCTCCAAAGCACTATCGGAAAAACTGCTTTTTAAAAAATAATGGTCGGGCAAGCTCAGCTAAGGGCACAAACATACCTGCCGACCGACTGCAGCTGCCTGTCAATACATAGTGGATCAACGCACTTGCCGTGACAGCCGAGCATCTTTTCCGATCAAACCTTCGGTCCCCACGATTGGATATCAGGTACGTTGTACCCAAAAATGAAACCTCAACTACTCCGGCATTGTTTGTCAGAGCATTGAGATGCCCTGCTAATGCGGTGAAATCCACATTTACCAAACGCTTGACAAGATCTTCATAGATTTTACCGTGACCGCCAAAGTCTGAAACGTCCGTCATAATTTACTTTGATTCTTTGAAAGAGATACTGTCAGGCAGGCCGGACTGTTTTGTTCGGAAATTTCTTGTTTACCGCTGTCGCTTGATCCTGGCCGGGAAGAACATAGACGTTCTCGTTCCTTTCCTGAAGCGGTTTGACAACACTTTGTAAATATTCCTTTCGATTATCAAGATAGGGACCGATCAAGTCCAGGCCTGCCGGGCAGACGCTCATGCAATAGCCGCATCGATATCCGCCGCCATAGGTAAGACTCTGCCAGACCGCCATTGTTTCACCGTCAGTTCGCTTTTCCCTATATTCCACCATGTTTTGGCTGGTGACAAGGGATTCCACCCAGTTTAAAAATCCTCCCAGGCGATCCCGATAGGCATGAACCAGACATTTGGCAAACGCGAAAGAGCCGTCTGGGGCTATTGCTCCGGTTGGACAAGTACTGACGCAGAGTTTGCAACCGATGCATGGATTGTAGTCGATGGGTTGATCATACGCGTCCAAGTCTGTATCTGTGATTATCGTTCCCAAACAAAGATGGCTCCCAAATATTGGGTGGATCAGTAGTCGATGGTGGCCAATCAGACCGAGACCTGCCGCTTCTGATACTGGTTTATGTGATACCGTCAACATCCTGCCTTGCCATTTACTCATATCCTGGGGGAAGGATTCGGAAGGAGTAACTGCAGTGATCCCTTCATCTCTTAACGCTTTCACGACCGTGCGGGAAATATGCAGCATTTCAGCGTCGTA
>JBBRDD010000338.1:0-2845 GCA_038204235.1 Desulfobulbales bacterium | reverse complement strand
GTCTGCCCGGAACAGATTCGTGATATTTCCGAATGGCTGCAAAGCATCCTGCATGCAAAATTCTAGATAACGGAGGTTTTATGGATTCACTGGCATTCATCGCCGAACAGAGAATTGCCGAGGCTATGCGGGAAAAGGACCTGAATTCGCCCAAATGGAAAAACAAGCCTCTGCCGCTGGAAGACGACCGTTTTGTACCGGATGACCTGAAAATGGCCTATAAAATTCTCAAGAACAGCGGCTATCTTCCACCGGAAATAGAGGAGCGCAAGCAAATTAAGAAACTGGAGGACCTGATCGCCTGCACGGAAGATGAACATGAACGACTCAGGCAGATGAAAAAGCTCAATGTCCTGCTCATGAAAGTTGATGCCAAACGGCCGAACTGTTCGAGCATATCCAGCCAACATGAATATTACCGGCAGGTTGTGGAAAAGATAACGGTGCACTCCAAGACTGGGAAAAAATAGGCAACCCCAGCAAAACACCAAGAAGATGAAAACCATCATACCCCACAAAAACCTTGAGTTTCTCGCCGAAGCGGTTGACGCGTTCAAAACAGCATCCTGTCCGGTAGCCCTTACCGGAGCAGGAATCTCAGTCAATAGTGGGATTGCTGATTTCCGCAGCCCCGGCGGAGTCTGGACAGTCTTTTCGCCGGACGAATATGCAACACTCAATGTTTTTCTCAAAAATCCGCAGAAGGCCTGGAAACTCTACCGCGAGATGGGCAAAGGACTACTCGGGAAAAAACCGAATCAGGCACACAAGGTGCTGGCCGACTTTGAACGAAACGGACTTCTGAAAGGACTTGTCACCCAGAACGTCGACAACCTGCACCAGGCGGCGGGCAGCATACATGTACTGGAGATCCATGGCGATCATCAACACCTGCAATGCCTTTGGTGCGAGACAGTTATCCCGGTAACCGAGGACCATTACGCCATGCGGGAGGTTCCTGTATGCGCCCGCTGCCACTCTCCCCTGAAACCCAATGTTGTCCTGTTTGGCGAGGCTGTCAGGAGCCTGGATACAATTGAGGAGCTCATCTTCGAGTGCGATCTCCTGCTGGTTATCGGAACCTCGGCCCAGGTATATCCGGCAGCGGGTCTGCCGGTATCGGTCAAGGAACGAGGCGGGCTGATTTACGAATTCAACCAGGAACCGGCACTTTCAGTCCTCGAATACGCAAAAACGACGTCCTTTCCTGACTTTTTCTTTGCCGGTGACCTGGCGTCTACCCTGCCGTTATTTGGGCGAAGTGTGTTTGGTGCATAGACGCAAACGCCCAGTCAGTTTTCTCTGGTATCCAGGGTTGTTTTCAGCAAAAAGATGGCGACCGGGATCGAGGAGACAAGCGCCAGAGCAGCAATATTGGAAAAACTGACCTCGATTTCCGGTGAATAGATAAGCAGATAGGCAACCAGAATCGGCATCTTGTCTAATTGAAAAAAGGTGAAAAAGCCCAGGACAAATCGCCGCATGAGGTCAGGGTGGCGTTCGGACGTACCCTTCGACGCCCGGTAAAAAAGATAGCAGGAGATGGACACCCCCACCAGAAACAGGCATGTGCCAATCAGTACGCCTCTTGTCAAGGAATCCGGATCGGCCGACAATCGCCTGGCATCGGAAGGAAACCAGAAGACAGAAGAGAGAAAAAGACTGGTAAGATAGCCGCCGATACCGCCAAGCAGATATTTAAAATGAACGGCTGCGACCTGCTCTTCCCGCACCGGTTTGGTTTTTAGCAGAAAGAGAGCTACGGTCATTGCGACGAGGATTACTCCTATCAGGAAATACGGCCACGCCGGCACCTTATTGTATACCGGGAAAAAGGCCCGATCGGCATCTATCGGTAAAACAAACAGGACGCCAAAAAAAAACGAACAGAATGCGCTGAAGCCAAGCAACAGTCCAGTCATCATCTGAGCCAGGCCGGTCAGGTAGCTGAGCCCAGCCACAAAAGAGGCAAAACCTGCAATAAGAATCCTTACCACCATCTCCCGGCACTCCCCTGTCAAATTGATGTAATCTGCCTATTTCAACTAGGGTATACATAACTCTTGTCCCTATATCTGGCAACGTATTCCACTAAAAAGAACAGCTCTTGCCGTCACATTGTGGCATGCTTAGTGTTTGTCGGCAAGAGTAATTTAACTTTTAAAGGTGGACCAGCCTATGAACATGCCGCTTCGCGACCAAACCCTCGAATCTCTCGTTTTCGATAACAGTTTTGTCCGACAACTCCCCGCAGACCCGCAACCGGATAATTATCGCCGCCAGGTGAGCAATGCCTGCTATTCCCGGGTCAAGCCGACAAAAGTTACCCGGCCGAAAGTGGTGGCCTGCAGCCGTGAAGTAACCGATTTACTTAACCTGCGGGAAGAGGTGCGCTCATCTGAGTTGTTCACGGAAGTCTTTGTCGGCAACCAACTCCTGCCGGGCATGGATCCTTTTGCCATGTGTTACGGTGGTCATCAATTCGGCAGTTGGGCCGGACAGTTGGGTGACGGTCGGGCAATCAATCTTGCCGAGGTCATCAACAACCAGAAAGAGCGCTGGATACTCCAGTTAAAAGGGGCAGGACCGACCCCCTATTCACGTAGCGCCGATGGACTGGCCGTTCTGCGTTCGTCAGTCCGGGAGTTCCTGTGCAGTGAGGCTATGCACCACCTCGGCATACCGACAACCCGAGCTCTGAGCGTCATTACCACCGGTGAGCTGGTGACGCGGGATATGTTTTACGACGGCCACCCGAAAGATGAGCCGGGGGCTGTGGTCTGCCGGGTCGCCCCGTCATTTATCAGGTTCGGCAATTTTGAAATCCTGACAGCCAGAGGCGAAA
>JBBRDD010000337.1:0-2890 GCA_038204235.1 Desulfobulbales bacterium | reverse complement strand
AATCCTTCTCCCGCAAAATTCCGTCTCATCGCTTTCCATCGCAGAACTGCTTTCACCTGGAGAGGTTGTCGCGGTCGTTGACGATTCCTCGGAAATTGTCCTTCTGCTCTCGCATTATCTCACCAATATCGGCTTTACCGTTGTCTCTGCCGGCAGTGCCAGCCGGTTCTACCAACTTATGGCCACGGAAAACATTGCCCTGGTCCTCCTTGACATCGGCCTGCCTGATCAAAACGGCTGTGAGGTTTTAAAGGATATTGCCGCGAGTCATCCCGATCTTGGTATTATTATGATCACCGGGACCACCGATATCGCCGTCGCCCTTAACTGTCTGCGCCAGGGGGCTGACGACTATCTGACTAAACCGATAGGCGTTAACCAGCTGAGTTACACCGTACAGAATACCTTGCAGAAAAGACGTATGGCCATCAATAATCGACTCTTCCAGCAGGAACTCGAAAAAACCAATGCCCGGATGCGGTTCCTGCATCATCTCACCCTGAAGATGAATACCGCCTATCTTAATACTGTTGAACTGCAAGGCATTCTTCAAGCGATCCTGGTCGGCATAACGTCCAACGACGGCTTGCGTTTCAACCGGGCATTTTTGGCAATGTACAGTAAAGACGGCAATTATCTTGAGGGCAAAATGGCCATCGGCCCGGCCTCCAGAGAACATGCCGGCGAGGTCTGGAGCTCAATTAAGGAAAAAGGTTTACAGCTCGATGATATTCTTACTACCATCCAGAAAAAAAACAGTACGGAAGATGTTGAGGTAAACCGAATCATCCACACCTTGCGAATATCGACCAGAGAACAAGACCATGTGCTGCTCCATGCCAGTCGACTCAAACGGCCAATATTAGTACAAGACGGTGTTGCTCAAGGGTTTAGAATTCCTGAAGATTTTCTCCGCATTTTTGGAGAATCGACATTCGTCGTTGTCCCTCTCTATTCGCCAAGTAAGGCGTTGGGCGTTATGATCGTTGATAATTTTGTGACAGGAGCTGCAATAACCGGGGAAGACATTAACGCCCTGGAGATTTTTGCCAGTCATGCGAGCCTGGCCATTGAGCACAGCCATCTGTATGCCGAAATGGCGGAAAAAATAGCAGCCCTTGAGCTTGTCACCCAGGAACTGGCAAGAAGCCAGGACCTTCTTGTTGAAGCCGAACGGACAGCGGCAATCGGCCAGATGTCCGCCCAACTCCTGCATGCCATTAGAAATCCATTGACCTCAATTGGCGGAACCTCGCGATTGCTGATCAAAAAAACCAATGATCCCTATATCTCCAACTTTCTCAATATAATAACCCAGGAATCTTCGAAGATTGAAATCATACTCGAGGACCTGTTCAATTTTGTCGAGGATACAGAGCTGATACGTGGAGTCCATCCATTGTTTTCACTTATTCGCAAGACGGTGATGGTCTTTTATCTCACCATGAAAAATCAGCATATAGAGTACACCCTGGCTCTTGATGGCCCGGGACCGTCACTGATGGTTGATGAAAATAAAATTCGCCAGGTATTTCTCCATCTGACCAGAAACAGCCTGGAGGCAATGCCGGATGGAGGCACGCTCCGAATCGAAGCCCAGGAGGATGAGCACTCTGTCATAGTCCATCTGAGCGATACCGGCCCGGGAATACCTGCAGAAACGCTGCCGCACGTTAAAGATCCTTTTTTCACCACGAAAATATACGGCAATGGTATTGGCCTGGCCCTGGTGGAACAGATAGTCCAGGCCCATGGAGGTACCTTTTCCATTCATGACGGTCCGTCCGGCGGAACGTTGGCCACCGTAAGCCTGCCGAAGAATTCACTGTCGTCCAGCGGAGAGAAAACATCCTGAAAATGCCAGAATGGCAGTCAAAACAAAAGTCACTCGCAGCGCCAGCAGAAAGCTGATACTGTCCGCCGCAGTATAGTGTCCGAGTGTCCCCCCGCCACTGAAAAAACTATACCACCAGGAAAAAAGTGCCGCTGCAAGAGTCGCCCCTGTTACCATACCGAGGTTTCTGGCTGTGGCCAGGATTCCCGAGGTAATGCCAACATATTCTTCACTTACCCTGGATAAAACGGATGCGCTGTTGGGTGATAGAAATATAGATTGTCCAGCTCCGAGCAGGGCGAGTTTCAAAGCAATTTCCATCGGCGAGCTGTCAGTTGACAGCCAGGCCAGACTCAAGAGAGCGATACCGCTCAAGATCAACCCGCCGGTGGTCAGATATCTTGCGCCAATCTTATCGTAGAGCCATCCGGATAATGGTGATAAAACCACGATCGTAGCCGGAACAGCCATCATCATCCGACCCACCTTATCGGCCGGATAGGCAAAGATATACTCCAGGTAAAATGGAATAATGGCCAGGACGGTAAATAAAACTGCAAAGGAAATGGCAGCCGTCGTCACACCCGTCCAGTAATACTTCCTGTTAAAAAGAGATACCGGTAAAATCGGATTGCCGGCTTTTTTTTCTATGCGAATAAATAGATATATCAGCGTTATAAAAATAATGATGAGCAAAACGTTGTCGAGCCTGAGAAACCGATCGAACCGGTGAAAGATAAAGACGAAGAGAATGACCATGACCACCCAGCAACAGCTCCCCTGCCAGTCAAACGGTAGAGACGGTTTGGTATCCACCTGGTGCAGCTTGTCGAGCAGGTAGAATTTACCCAGCACAACCGTGACCACACCGACCGGCAGGGTGATCAGAAAAATTGCCCGCCAGGAATAGAGGCTGAGCAACAGCCCACTGACCAGGGGTCCGGTCAGCAAGCCGCAGGCCGTGGCGATCCCAACCAGGCCGAGACTTCGACCGAGTTGATCGGCGGGAAAAACTGTTTTAATTATTGCCGGCCCCGAAGACATCATCATCGATGC
>JBBRDD010000336.1:0-2958 GCA_038204235.1 Desulfobulbales bacterium | reverse complement strand
CAGAGGTCTAAACGTTTTTTTGGAAGACCCACAAAAGGGGCATGCCCAATCGTCGGGAAGATCTTTAAAAGCTGTTCCAGCGGGAGTGTTACTTTTTTTATCTCCCTTGTCAGGATCATAAACATATCCACAGTTACTCACCTGGCATTGATACATGTCTTTTGGATCGGCCATTTGCATCCTCCTTGTTGAGTTAAGAGTTAAGGAAAATTTGAATAATGATAATTAAATCTATTTAGTGAGTCAAGAATAAAGGCTGCAATGGAATGTCGGCTGCAGCAATATGCTTATTTTTGTGTTAGGTCGAAAGCTGATCTACAACTGCGTGATGGACACTTATGATTTCTCACCATGCGCAAACAAAGCCAGAGTAAGTGTAGTGTACATTGCAAGGAAAACCGGGATCAGAGCTTGGATCTGGCAATATTACCCACAAACTGACCGGACTGGTGATCTCAATCTAAAAGATAGTTTGCGGTACATGAATAGTGTATGGATTTCGTTAGAATTAATAGCCCCTGGCGAAATCGATTTGGTATTTCAATGGATTTCCTGCGGCAAAATGACGATAGTTGTCAAGGAACAGAGGGGCTATGTCCTCAGGAGAGCTTAATGCCGACTTGTGCGAGGTGATAATTAAGCCAGCTGTATCCCAAAAGGGATGGGTTGTCGGCAACGGTTCCTGCTGGAAAACATCCAGTACGGCGCCGGCAATTATTTTGTTGTTCAGGGCATTTATAAGCGCGCTTTCCTCTACCGCATTGCCTCGCCCCACGTTGATGAATACTGCCTCCGGCTTCATGGCATTAAATACGGTGGCATCGATCAGGTGTGCAGTGGCGGGCGTGTCGGGAAGTACGGATATCAGATAATCCAGATCCCGGGTAAATTCCAAGAGCTGATCCGGTCCAAACATCTGATCGATGGATGCACGGGGAGAGGGGGTTCCAGAATAACCGCTGGTGAGCATTTCAAAATACTTCGCGGTTTCGGCAATGGCGGTACCGATGGATCCCACGCCCATTATTCCCACCCGTTTACCCCGCAACAGACCGGGCTTTGGCATCTTCCACTGCTTCTTCTGTTGCAAGGCATAGCACTGGAGCACGTTTCGCTCATGCAGCAGCATGTAGCAGAGCGCATACTCTGCCATGATAGGGCCAAAAACACCCTTGACGCCCGTCAGCATGTAATCCCTTCTACAATCCGCCCCCAGCAGAGGATTCACCCCAGCCCATGTGGATTGAACCCATTCGAGACGATCAGTTGCAGGCAGAATCTTTCGAAGCTGATCCGGGGCTCCCAAAAGGATATTCGCCTGAGCTGCTCCGGGGAGGGCTTCTTCCACAGTCTCAAGTGCAATGATTTTCAGATCCGGCAGACCGGCAGCATTGATAATCGCTGCATAGGCGTTCGCACGTCTTGACAGGATTAACAGGGTATTGTTTTTTGTGTGTACCATAGGTTCTGATCCTCTCAACGATCAAGTCAGATAATAAGCTTAATTCTAAGATCTTTTTTAATCGTGTGAAAACATCTCTCCTCTATCTTTTAGCCGCAGACGCAATCCTGGTTTTGCACGTGTTCTTCGTTGCTTTTGTCGTAATCGGTCTATTGCTGATACTTCTTGGTAAAACTCGTGGATGGTTCTGGATTCGTAATCCCTGGTTTAGGTTGGCTCATGTTGCAGCTATTGGCGTAGTAACGGTTCAGTCGTGGTTTGGAGCTATATGCCCATTAACAATGTGGGAGAATGCGCTGAGGTTGAAAGCTGGCGAAGCGGTCTATATCGGCTCGTTTATTTCTCATCTGCTTGAAACCATTTTATACTACGAAGCGCCTGTTTGGCTATTTGCTGTCTGTTACACTCTGTTTGGAGCGATAGTTGTTGCGAGCTGGATCTGGGTCCGCCCACGCCCATTTACTAAAAATTGAAGTGAATATACCCCGCAGTGTCAGGGACATTGCCGCATGAACTTTGACCAGCCACGCCGCTCCAGACGCTCCGGACATTATTGCCGCACAAGTCAGTCATGGTTTCCCTCCTTTGCGATCACGGAATGCAGCCCGCCTTTGCGCAGAGACAGGACCTGCATGGCATGTTCCCACTCGCCGGACTTGAGCCGGGATTCCTCGACTATCTCGAAAAACTCGCCATCGTCTAAGGCAAGGTCCTGAACCTGGGGATGGTTTTTGCGCAACAGCTTCACGGCCAGGTTGGCCTCATCCAGTCCTGAGGCTGTCAGCCAGGTGATGAGATGGTGATCACCGTCCCTGCAAACTTTGTACAATAGATACCGCTTGCCCATGTCGATCAGCTCCTGTCGTCTCGTTGTGTCACTAACCGTTCTTTTATGGATGATAAGGTCGTCGCTTTTTACCAGAGACTCACAAAATTGGTTCCTGTATGGTACGGCCATTATTATAGACAAAAAATAGTAGCCATTATCTCCGCGTAGAGCAATATTTTTCCTGTTAGTCACTAGTCACTTGGGGCCGAATGCCTATCGCATTTTAACTTGTCACCGGTCAAAGATGCTTCCAGTAAATCAATATATTCTGGTACCCTGTTAGAGGAACCAGTAAGTCAAAATCGATAAGAGAGAGTGTACCACGAGGTTGCGCGAAGGATGAGGTATGTCCTTCAAAGTGTTCTTGTCACGCAAAGACCACTTTACGGTGATAAGTGGTGATGGTTGCCAGCAGAGGCGAAAGAAATTGACGATTCCCCTGTAATACGATAGGATTACGGCCAATCACAATAGGCAAACAGTTTATTTTAACAGCGATATTTTCCTATTGAACCGTACATAAAACTAAACACTATGAGGAGTTTTTATGAAGAATTTATTTTTAACTGCATTTCTTGTTTTTGCTGTTTTTGTAAGTTCAGCTTCTGCTGCAAAACTCGTTGTTGCCACTGATACTAACTTCCCTCCTTTTGAATTTAAAGACCCT
>JBBRDD010000335.1:0-2998 GCA_038204235.1 Desulfobulbales bacterium | reverse complement strand
GGTGTCTTTTGCCGGAACTGCGGCAATCGCGGCACCGTGCTGAAGAGCGGCAAGATAGCATCTGTTGATGATTTCACTGCTCACAAGCGGCCTGGCAGCATCGTGAACCAGGACAATAGACGTATCGTCGTCAAGTGCTTTAAGGCCAGCCAGAACTGAGTCCTGGCGTCTGCGCCCTCCGGCCACTATTACCAGGTTGTGAACATTGACGTCGTAGAGGTCGAACAATGTATTTGTTTGTTCAATCCAGGCCGCAGGAACAACCACCACAATTCGGTTGATATAGGTGTTATTGATAAAAGCACGAACAGTATGGACGAGAATGGGTATGCCCGCCAGCAGGTGATACTGTTTCGGATGATCAAGGTTCATTCTGGTCCCGAATCCGGCGGCGGGAATTATGGCAGCGGCTGAGAGTGTCATTTAACAAAAAAGATAGGAAATAAAATACAATGCAGAACGCATGTTTGATGCCTCTTGAAAGGCAGAGTGCACAGAATTATTGAGCAACATCCGTAATAAACTAAGATTTAGGGTAGTAAAAAAGGAGCGGGCTATAAGCCGAATTCTGTACCCTGTTAAGGAGCCATGATCATTTCACTGGGATGTTGATCGCTCAACACCTCTTGCAACCTACCCGGAGATCTCGGACGGGCCGCCCTCAAACATCTCCCTATTTGGTCTTGCTCTGGGTGGGGTTTGCCGTGCCTCCCATGTCACCATGGAAGCGGTGAGCTCTTACCTCGCCGTTTCACCCTTACCTGATAGAACACCCCACAAGGGGGTATAAGTATCTTTAAACAGAATAAATTCTGTAAGGTACTAATCAGGCGGTCTGTTTTCTGTGGCACTTTCCCCCGGTCGCCCGGCGTTCGCGTTACGAACCACCCTGCCCTGTAGAGTTCGGACTTTCCTCTCCGGTCAAAAGACCGGAGCGATCATGCACCCGCTCCGTTTGCTAATGTAGTGGGAAACGCGTAAAAGTCAAAGCGAAAACGTACGGTTAATTTTCTTCTTTGGCCGGCGGGACATAATAGTTCAAGCGCTGACAGGTCGGGCAATCATAGATCTCGTCGCCTTTAAGCAGCATATTGTAGCGTTGCGGCGGCAGGGACATAAAACAACCCTGACAGACACCATCCACCACATTAATAACCGCCAGACCATTGCGATGCTGCCGCAGGGTGTCGTATTTGCGCAGGAGCGATTTTTTTATTTTGCCAGCCTGATCAATCCGAATCTGATCTTTTTTCTTTTTGCCCTTGTTGATCGCCTCGATGTTGGCCCGAACTTTATTGGTCTCTTCGGTAACCAGTTTCTTTTCGCCTTTCAGAAGGTTTTTTTCTTCATCCATCTGCGCCGAATGCTTTTCGATCGACTCCATGATGGTCATGATTTTTTCTTCGTTTTCCTTGGCGCTTTTCTTGGCGTCTTCTATTTCTTTAAGCAGAGCTGTCTGCTCACGACCGGTCTGTACCTGCATCATTTTCGACTGGCGCTCTTTGACATGATCCATCTTGTCGGCCATCTCACCTTCGAGGGTTTTGCTTTCCTTTTGCAAAGAGCCGATTATTTCCTGCAATTCGTTAATGAAAGCCTCTCTTTTCGCCAGGGCTGACATGCGTTCGTCGAGTCCGCTCTGTTCAGACTTGATGGCATCGTCGATTTGATCGATTTCCAGATCAATGGCCTGAAGTGAAACAAGTTGGGTTAAGATTTCGTTCAAAATGATTCTCCTATGGAATGTGTTTCTCTGGTATTTATTGAGGTTTGTAAGATTTATCCAGTAAAACGAAAGGGTGATGTTCCTCTTGCGTTTGTAGAATTGTAATGTTCCAGCTCTTTTGTTCTCCGGCCTCTCGCAGTTTTCTAACCAGGAGGGCGACCGCGGGCTTTTCTGTTGCGTAGTGGGTGCCGTCGATAATACAGAAATTGTTTTCAACGGCCCAGATAGCTGTACTGTGTTTTATTTCGGCCGAGAGGTAGACGTCTGCACCACGCTGAAAGGCAAGAGGGGCCAAATCTGAACCGCTTCCGCCGCAGACTGCAACTGTTGCGATTTTTGCCGGCAGTGTTCCCGCCATCTGCACGCTTGACAGATTCAGTATGCGCAGAATCCTGGCCACAAAATCACCTGCAGCGAGAGGGGAAGCAAACGAGCCGATGCGTCCCAGTCCTGTGCCCGATGTGTTGTCGCCCGGTGAATAGACAAGAGGGAGAAGGTCGGTAAGGCCAAGCTGGAGGGCAAGATAGTCGCTGACTCCCTCACGGGCGCTGTCGAAATTGGTATGGCAGCCGATGAGAGCAATCTGGCTGGCAAGCGCCTTTTGCAGCAGTCTGCCACCAGGTTCGGCGGTATTGATGACCGGCAATGGTTTGAAGATAACCGGATGATGGGTGATTATGGTGTTGGCACCCAGGGCTATTGCTTCATCCACCAACCTGTTGGTTGGGTCGAGCCCGGCAAGGACACCCGTTACTTCCTGATCTGGATTGCCGACCAGGAGTCCTACGTTGTCCCAGGGCTCAGCCAGGCTGAAGGGGGCCTCTTTGTTAAGGCTTTCGACAATGTCCTTTACTTGTACCGGCATAGCAATTTTGTTTCGTGCATCTAATCCAGATAAACGGGATAATGATCTAAACTTGTTAACCCCGCCAAAAAGCTTTGCGGGATAATTTCCTTCACGAAATAATTTTCTTTTTAAAAAAGAAAAATTTCTAAGTCACTAAACAAAAAAGGTACACCCCACTGGGGATGTACCTTTTTGTCTTTCCGCGCGTTCAGGCCTTGTTTGCCCGAATCGAGATTTATATATGAGGGGTTTCATGCTCTTCCCCTTTTGTGTGATGTATAATGTTAAATTATTCAAGGAACCGTTGTTTCTGCTCAAAAGCTGCTGTATTAATGCTGCTGTAAAAATTGGTGGGCGCAGTAGGATTCGAACCTACGACCGATCGGTTATGAGCCGATGGCTCTACCAACTGAGCTATGCGCCCC
>JBBRDD010000334.1:0-3050 GCA_038204235.1 Desulfobulbales bacterium | reverse complement strand
GGCATCAGTCTTATCTGTTGTCTTTGGCAGCGGCCTTTTCCTTGGCCAGAACAATTTTTTCCAGCAGTTCATCAAAATCGACAGGTTTAAGGCAATAGTCGAAAGCACCTTTCTTCATGCCGTTGATTCCGACATTAAGCGCGGCATGACCGGTAAGGATAATGACTTCAAGATCCGGCCGCACCTTCTTCATTTCAGCCATACATTCGATACCGTCAAGTCCGGGCATACTGACATCCATAACCACCACATCGTAACTGCCCTGGCCCAGCAAATCCAAGGCCTCCAGGCAGTTGCCCGCAGTCTCGAAATCGATTTTTCGTCGTTGAAAAAATTTGGCCATTATTTCACGAAAATTCTGCTCATCATCCACAAGCATGATTTTGTGTTTCTTATCCATGACTCGGTTCCTCGATGGTTAATTTTGGTTTCCGGGAGAGCATCTCGTCAATATCTTTAATAAACTTATTCCTGTATTGTTCAACCGCCTCCGGCTGATTCATTACCATATCCAGTTGACGCGCATGGGTGATGAGGTAGCCCAATATCTCTAAGCGCTGTTCTAAATACTCAACCGGCTGTTTTTTAATCCGGGCCAGCAGCGCATCCGAACGTAATTCAACTCGAAAATCATAACGCTGGAGGATGTCTGCAAGCAGCTTTGCCCGTACTGCTTTGCGCCGCATATCGGCAGCCCCGCCCTTAAATCGGAAAGTCACATAACTTTCGGTCAGCAGGTCGCTCAGATAGGCCTCAATCATCGCATAATGATACCCCAGACGAACACTGAGATTACAGAAATTTTGTGATACCAGAAAGTAGTTTTTTGTCGTCAAGCCCGATGCCACCGACGGGTCGAGATCCGGTCTCATGGTTGATTGAAAGATTATCGAACCAAAGCCTCTGGCACTGATCGGTGGCGGACCTTCCCAGGGAAATGCTGATATACCGTGCCAGATAGCCTGCATCGGCAGGGAAACAATATCCTCGACACGAACCAGTTTATCTTTGCTGTTCAACCCCGGTCGAAATCCATCAGCCAGATCGATAACCCACCACTCAAGTGGCACATCACCTACCAGACGCTTGGCCGCTCCTTTGTCAAAACGGTGTTCTTTGCCGTAATTAAACATCTCCGAGACTGATTTTTCATGACAGAATCGGGTAATGTCATGCAGAGTTTCACACCAGGTGGATTTAAAATGCGTCGACGCAGGGTCGTTCAGGTTGAGCGGGGTAATATACTGCAAAGATTCGGTAACAATCCTCTGCACCGGGCTACCCGCCATGATATCTCTTTTGACAATATTCTGGCGCAACAGGTCTTCCCGCCGCCCTTGATAGATGGCTCGGCCTGTACTATTGACTGTTATAGTCTGGCCATTGACCAGCGTCTTCATCGCCCCGTCCAGGCTAAACAAGGCGGGAATGCCGAATTCCCTGGAAACCGTCGCCAAATGTCCGGCTTCCGAGCCATTCTCGGCAATCACTGCTGCGGCCCTGCCCAGCAGCGGCGCCCATTCCGGCAGCGGGTGCTTGATGACCAGCACACCACCTTTGGGAAATTTGTGTAACTGCTCGTCGGAATCAACCAAAAATACCTCTCCGCTGGCGATTCCACCACTGGCACAGATTCCACCGTAAAGAAAAGGAGGTTCCCCGGTTTTACTCGGTGCAGTCGTCGGTTGAGCACGTTGCAGATGTTCTTTTTTGCTGACGGGTACTGGTCTGCTCTGGAGGATATACAGCTCGCCCTGATGATCAAACGACCATTCAATATCCTGAGGTTGACCAAAATGTTTTTCCAGCTGCAGTGCAGTCCCGGCAAGTATTTGAATCTGGTTGACGGTGAGAGAACCGGTGCCGGCAACGCGTTCCGTTTCCGTACCCCGCCCCTGCCGCATTTCACGGTAAACGACACCAAATGGCTGCTCACGATTCACCAGGTAAAGGTCGGTCACCGTTGTTCCGTCGACCACTCCCCTGGCGATTCCCGATGTTGCGTTGATGCGCATCACCGTACTTTCTTCTTCTTCGGGATCCCTGGAATAAACGACACCGCTGACCAGCGCATCGATCATGACCAGACAGCCGACGCACATCTCTATATCTTCGTGCCGATACCCTCGTTTTCGACGATAGGCAATTGCCCTTGGGCCATACTTGCTGGCGATAACTTTCTTATACGATTCGGTGATCATGCTCTTGTCGACATCAAGAAAGGTACTATACAACCCGGCAAAAGAAACTCCGGCTGTGTCTTCGCCGAGAGCGCTTGAACGAAAGGCGACTTTACAACCGGGATAGCTCTTTGTTTCAAGTCGATTAAAATGAAGATGCAACGATTCTTCAAGATCCGGAGGCAAGGGAGTATTCATGACGATTTGCTGCATTTTTTCGCAGGCACTGTAGAGATCTTCAAGATTATCCGGATCGAGCACCTGCAGCAGTCTGTTGATTTCAGCGATGTGAATCGCCGTTAAAAGGTGTCGGGTAGCCGAGGCAGTTATGACAAAGCCCTGCGGTACCACAATTCCCGGCAATGAGGCAAGTTCGCCAAGATTGGCCATTTTTTCACCGGCCTCATCTTTGTCTTTTTTCCTCACCTCACTCAGCTCAAGAATAAAGGGACCTTGCTGGAAGTTGCGTTTCCTTTCAACTATATCACTAATATCATTACTTAACTTATCAAATATGGTCTCGAGTTCCTTATATTTTCCATCCGACATCGCCAGGATGTTGCGAATCATCTTATACACATTAATCAAAATGGCCGAAATTTTCGATCGAACAAAGGCCATCCGATAACTCTCACCGCTGTAGTAGACTTTTTCGAGTTCGGCCATAGCCTGCAAGGCATTGTTGTTGGCCGTGAGTAAGCTTCTGAAATGGGTGTATCGTTTGGCAAAGGCGATGCGAAGTTCTTCGGGACTGGCGCTGGGTTCGGACTCGGGGAATAGTTTCTTTTTTATAGCGGTAAAAATCGAGCGCATATGAGGTGATCCTTGTCCGGCTTTTACGACGTGTGGCGGGAAAATTCCCGCCACACG
>JBBRDD010000333.1:0-3130 GCA_038204235.1 Desulfobulbales bacterium | reverse complement strand
ATTACCGCCATACGCCCCGAGGGCGGCTGCGGTATCAAGGCCCACCATCCCGCCGGTGCCGGGAATGATGACTGCCATGCCGTTTTTGTAAATATTAGGATCGATCCAAATTTCAATCGAATCGAATTCTTTTTCCGGCAGAAGTGTTGCTGCCGCCGCACCACCCAGGGCTATGGCAACCGGCTCGGTGCACCCGAGAGCCAGAATAACCTCCATCTCCAGGATGTCTTTGACCGTAAATTTCATAAAATTTTCCTTTGTTCCTGCGAAGTCTTTTACAGGGCCAGTATGAACTCGATCTCAATGTTCGAGCCAAGGGGTAATGCAGCCACCTGGACCGTTGATCGTGCTGGAGGTGACTCGGCGAAAAAACTCCCATAGGCGCTGTTGACTTCCTGGAAATCGCCCAGATTCGTCAGAAATATCGTCGTCTTGACCACGTGGCTCAAGTCGGTACCTGCTTCTTTGGCGATGGCCGCGGCATTGGTAATGATCTGCCTTGTTTTGGCGCCGATATCGCCGTCAAGCATCTTGCCGCTGACTGGATCTATCGGCAGCTGGCCGGAGATAAAAAGCAGGCTCTCGGTGGCAATGGCTTGAGAATATGGACCGATGGCGGCTGGCGCCTGTTTCGTGGAGATGACTTTTCTAAGCATATTATGCCTCTGCTGTAGTGGTTGAATTGCTGGAACGGACTTTTTTTAGATAATTGTAGACAGTGAATTTTGTGACACCCATCAGCTGGGCCACCTGTTCGACCGCGCCTTTAAGCAGGAAGGTGCCGTTTTCTTCCAGCCGGCGGGTGAGTTCAGTTTTTTCATCGACATTCATGGTTGCCGGATGTTTACCGACTTCCTCCACCGCCTGAAAAAAAAGAGCCTCAACGGTTTCCCCTGCTGAGTGGGCAAATGTTTCTATTCTTGTTTGATTATTGTTTTCCTGGAGGTTGATAAAAGGCATCAGTGCCCGACTGGCATTGTAAAAATCGGTGGTATCAAGATTAATGCAGAAAGCGGCAAGAGGTCTGCCGGTTGTGTCCCGGATAAATGTTGTTGTCGATTTAAGAGAACGCCCATCGGCAGTTGTCGTCTTGTAATTGTGCATGTCCACTGCTTTACCGGAGTTTTGCTGGAGCATTTTCATCAACAGGTCGGTAGCTGGAGCGCCAGGGGTTCTGCCGGTTACATTTCCCTGGATGTAGACCAGGGAGTTTTCCAGCAAGGTCAAGTCATGGATACATGCTTCACAATTTTTACCGAGCAGTGACACAACGGCATCGGCCATTCGCTGTAAGTTTTTAAAGATACTTTCTTTTTCAGTCATGGATATATGTGGTAAAGGCGAGTCTTGTTTTGTGAATATGCACCAATCTATTCTGGCAATTGATGCAGGTTGTGTCAATGAAAAAAATTGAGCTGTTCAAAAAAATTTGAACACAATCACTCCAGGTAAGAAATGCGCTCGAAATACGTCGGCGAGATTGTCGCTGCAAATGAGAATTATTTGTTATTCTCTCTTGCAAAAATGTCTATGGTGCCAATATTCTACTAACAACTAGAGGTATCAAACTATCTCAATCAGGCAGGAGGGGACGATGGCAGAGCAAAGAAATAACTCACTTCATAACCATTTTACCTCGGTGAAAAAAGGCGAACGAGTTTTTGAAAACGCTTTTGAGAGTGTTTCCCGAATGGTATTGGAAGGGGATATTGACAAGGTAATGGTCAACGGTAAAAACACCTTTGATTTCAGGATATTCCGGGAAGGCAAAAAGCATATCGTCGGAATGTACGACGAAATAAATTCGTTTGTGTCGTTTGTCAAAGACGCCTCTCAGGGTGGGTCATCCAAGGAGATGGCCTTTGTCCTGGTTGGTGAGCCGGGCAACGGCAAGACCTTTCTGGTCGAATATCTCTGTAAAATGTATAGGGATTTTCTATCACTGCCTAAAAATCGTAAATATACTTTTCGTTTTGTCGGCATGGACAAGCTCGGTTCATACGGCAATATAAAAACTATTGAATCCCAGACCTATGAAGATCCGATGGTACTGGCTATGAACCTGCACGAATCAAGTGCCGAGTCACAGCAGTATCTGTCCCGCAGGTATCGTGTTGCGGATAAAATGCTGGAAACCTGGTATGAGAACTATCGTCCTCTGGGGGCCTGTTCTGCCTATATCTGGAATAATATCCGGGAATATACCAATGGAAACCTCGATGATATGCTTGATTTCATCGAAATTGTACCTGTCCCGCTGATAGAGAGCCTCGGCACGGTAACCGGTAAGTACCCGGCCAAGGATAAGATCACCTCCTCGGCGGTTGATCTGCTCGGTGAGGAGTCTATCCAGCGGCTGCTGCATATCACCGATACCAATAATCCGTACCGGTTTGATCTGCGCAGAGGGGCTCTGGCCCGGGTAGCCGGCGGCGGCATCCATTTCAGTGATGAGATCTATAAAAACAAAAAGGATCTGGTCCAGGTCTATCTTGGCATTATTCAAAACAGGTGCATCGAGATTGACGGCTACAAATGGCCCATCGATACCCTGATCATAGCTACCAGCAACAATTCGGAATTCAATCGTTTCCTGTCTGAAAAAGAGGAGGCGCCGATTGTTGACAGGTGCCGTATCTGCTATGTCTCCCATAACACCAACTACGTGCTGCAGAAAGAACTCACCACGTATGCCATCGGCAATGAATCGAAGACGACCCTGACCGGGGACGCAATGCATCAGGATCCCAATCTCAATTACGCCGCTTCAGTGGGCGTGGTGCTCACCCGTTTGCCACGATCGGAGAAACTCACCCCCATTGAGACCATGAAGCTTGCCGCCGGAGAGGTGGCCGGCGAAAAGAGCCTGAAGACCCTGTCCGAGGTCATCGATACCCTCAGCCAGGAACACGACATTACCAAACGGTATGGTCAGAAAGGGCTCGGCCAGAGAAATCTTGGTCGTTCGATCCAGTTGATGCTGGAGAGTTCCGAGACCAACGAGGGCAAGTGCATGTTTGCCTATGATGTCTTTCATGCCATGGAACGGGCGATCCTGGACTATGTGTCGGAGGCGAAAGATCGGGCCAAATTCCTCGATGACCTGAAAATTGCCAAGGGGCTGTATCGC
>JBBRDD010000332.1:0-3187 GCA_038204235.1 Desulfobulbales bacterium | reverse complement strand
GCTCTTTCTGATGGCGCTGAGATTGTACCTCATTTTGGTCGTGACGAAGTTCTTGATCACCTCAAAGAGTACTACGGCAACCTGAAAGAAAAGGTTGAGGTTAAGATGCAGGGTGCCGCTTCCGGCGATGCAATGTAATTTCTGAGCCTTATAAGTAAAAAAGGAGATACCGCGGCAACGCGCTATCTCCTTTTTTTTTGAATATGATTCGAGGATGCTATGCGGGAATTACAGGTTGGGCTGGGTGATAGAAGTTATCCGATTATTATTGCTGATGGTTGTCTGCACAAAATAGGCGAGAGGCTGCGTACCACAAAAATCGGCAAAAGATATGGTATCGTCGCCGACGATAAGGTCGCCGGTCTTTATGGCGATGTAGTGACAAAAAGTCTTCAGACCGCGGGGATCGAATCAGAATTGCTGGTCTTTGCCCACGGGGAAGCGAACAAAACCTTGCCGACTATTGGCGAACTTGCCGGAAAACTGGCCCGCCTGGGATTTGATCGCCAGGATGCTCTTATTGGTTTTGGCGGCGGCGTTGCCGGGGATATAGCCGGCTTTCTTGCCTCTTCATATATGCGAGGTATCCCCTTTATCCAGCTGCCGACCACGCTTCTCGCTCAGGTCGACAGCTCTGTTGGCGGTAAGACTGGTGTCGACATTCCCGAGGGTAAAAATCTAGTCGGGGCCTTTTATCAGCCCAAAGCAGTCTATATTGATATTTCAGTACTGAAGACGCTGCCCCGGCAGGAGTTGCTCGGTGGCATGGCCGAGGTGATTAAATATGGGGTTATCCGTGATGAGGAGTTCTTTCGTTTTCTTTCCGATAATCGGCAGGGAATTCTGGATCTTGATCCGGAGTTGATTAAAAAAACAGTTCATAACTGCTGTAACATAAAATCGATAGTGGTTGCAGAGGACGAGCGGGAAGGTGGCATCAGGAGAATACTCAATTACGGCCATACAATCGGTCATGCGGTAGAAGGGGCCTCGGATTACACACTGATCCATGGTCTGGCGGTCTCCATTGGCATGGTCGCTGCGGCAAGGCTCGCCGTTCTCAATGATCTCCTGACCCAGGATAACTGCGATGCTGTCAT
The DNA here is from genome assembly GCA_038204235.1 of Desulfobulbales bacterium. Taxonomy (GTDB): domain Bacteria; phylum Desulfobacterota; class Desulfobulbia; order Desulfobulbales; family Desulfocapsaceae; genus Desulforhopalus_A. The sequence goes on along the minus strand of JBBRDD010000332.1, from coordinate 2,087 downwards.
CGACATCCTCATGGCCTATGAAATGCCGATTGAGGTGCCGAAAAATCTTGATCGTGACCGAATTAAACGATATCTTCTGACGGATAAAAAAACTGTCGGCGGCAAGGTTTTTTTCGTCCTTCCGACAGAAATAGGCAAGACGGTTATTACCGATAAGGTTACCGAAGCACAGATTGATCAGGTTTTGGGATAGAATTATGCCAATCTATGAATATTATTGCGATACATGTCATGTGGTGTTTAATTTTTACTCTGCCAGAGTAAACACGACAAAGATTCCGGATTGTCCCAAATGCGGCAAAAAACATCTTTCCAGGCAGATTTCGACTTTTGCCACTATCAGTAAGGGCAAGGAAACGACCGACGACCCTTTTTCCGGTCTTGACGAATCGAAGATGGAACATGCTTTCGAGTCGTTGATGCGTGAGGCGGAACATATCAATGAGGACGATCCCCGCCAGATGGCATCGCTCATGCGAAAGTTTACCGAATCTACGGGAGTTCAGCTTGGCGACTCGATGGAGGAGGCAATCGGCAGGATGGAAGCAGGGGAAGATCCTGAGCAGGTTGAAAAAGACATGGGCGAACTGCTGAACGAGGATGACTTCAGTCTCGATACCTTAAAAAAGAAAGCCTTGCGGCAGATCAACCAACCGGTGCATGACGAAAAGCTCTATGACCTGTAATGCGTGTGGTGTTCTTGGCCCTCAGAGCTAGTGCACAATATTGGTATCGTCATCGTTAAACATCTGCAGCAGTTTATGTTCTTCTTCTTTTTGCTGGAGAATTTTCCGGGCTTCCTCTTCATTAATGCCCAGCGATCCAGCCAGCTCGCCGATGTCGTAACAGGCCTGTCCGTCCGGTGAATAATGTGTTGGTTTGAGGTTCGGAAAAGAACTGATTGTCGCCGTCATCGAGGCGTCGAGTAGGAGCTGACGTATTTCGATCGGACCATAGAGGATGAGCCATTCGACGGCCTCCGCCCATAATTTGCTGTCTACACTGTCGTGGGCCAGCACCTTAAGTGCACTTTCCAGATCCCAGAGATCTTTTGCATCCATCATATTTTATTTTCTCCTGCAAATATTATCTAGAGTTATGATATAATTATCTAGCCCTCTCTGAGGTCATCTTTGACTTTTAACGATTTTATCTATCATAACACTGCTGCCTTTGTCTGCAAAAAAATGACGCCTGGAAAAACACAACGAAAGGAGATACCATGAATCGGTTCGACGGCGGGCTGTTTCTTGAAAATATTGAATGGTTCGATGAATCAGGACAGGAAATCGTCCATCGCCTGCCGGAGTCTGGATCCGGCGAGATTAAATTTGGTGCCCAGCTGACGGTCAGAGAGAGTCAGGCTGCTGTTCTCTTTTATAAAGGCAAGGCCTGCGATTGTTTCGGGCCGGGCAGGCATACCCTGCGAACCGGCAATCTTCCCCTGCTCACAAAACTCTTGTCGATTCCGTGGCGGGGGGACAGTCCGTTGCGCGCGGAAGTTTACATGGTCAATTTAAAGTATTTCCCAAATCTCAAATGGGGAACGCAGAATCCGGTGGCTTTCAGGGACAACGAGCTTGGCCTGATCCGTTTGCGAGCTCATGGCATGTACAATATTCAGGTTGTGCAGCCGGTATTATTCATTAATTCCCTTGTCGGTACTATGGGGAAGATGGATACCGACGGTATTGCTGACTATCTCAAGATGGTCATTGTCTCGCGTTTTAACGACTATCTGGGCCAAACGCTCGACTCCATTTTTAATCTTCCTGGTAAATTTGATGAACTGTCCGATGAATTACAAAAACGATTGGCTATAGATTTTGCCGATTTTGGTCTCCGTCTGACCCATTTGTACATAACTTCCATCACGCCGCCGGAAAAAGTGCAGAGCGCCATTGATGATAAGAGCCGCATGGGATTGATTCAAGATATGGATAAATTTCTCCAGCTCAAAACGGCCATGGCCATGGAAAAAGCTGCCGGGTCCCAGGGGGAAGCCGGGGCCGGGTTCGGGATGGGTATGGGGATGATGTTGCCAGGAATTTTCGCCGGAGGCGGTCTGCGCGCATCAGGCGGGGGAA
>JBBRDD010000331.1:0-3205 GCA_038204235.1 Desulfobulbales bacterium | reverse complement strand
CAAAGGTATCTTTGCACCTGATGTTTGGAGTTATCACCCTGTTTTCAGATCAACTTCTGCGGCTCATTAGTTAGATTGTCAAAGATCAATTTATTGCCGCGGTGATCAGTTTCACCGCTGGTCATTTTGCAAAAGGCTCATGAGTATGGGCATTTGCAAGGGTTCTCATAGAAATAACAGCAGACAGCATAAAAAAGATTTCCAAATACAAGGAATACACCATGGACGTAGCAGCAAGTGAAGCAATACTGGCAGATCTTAGACAGATGGCAGCGATGCTCTTAGCAAAAAACGTTGAAGAACTGCGTGCTTTGAAAGCCGAACTGGATGAATATGTTGAAGGTATCACGCTCAAAATGACCAGCCAGTCTAAAGATATGGCTTATGAGGAGTTTGAGAAATGCCGGGTCTGTGCGCGTGAATGGATTTGTGTCTATTGTGACCCCCAATACCATGCTGGGGTTAAAGATGACATTCTAAGAGAAGAGGCTGTGGCGTTTTTTTTCACTATGGATGAAAAGATTATCGCGGTTCAGAAAAAATTCTTTTTGCTGGCTATGATTGATGAGCTCCTCAAACCCAGCGAGCCGTTTACAGACCGCCAGCGAGAAGCGAAAATAGCCAACTCAAGAATCAGAATCATGGCAAGAGAACAAGGTCTAACAGCAAATTGTAAAACCCAAAAAAACCTTGTCGCAGGTGTAACTGCTACAGATCGTTTTTGGTACTTCGGTGACGAGATAAACCACCTGCAATCAAGCGAGGTCGGACTGACCGACGAAGAGGCAATAGATTACCTGCTACGTTAACCGAAATTTCATGTTTCATGCCGCGGGCTGGACCAGCATAGCAGCAATGATACTCTACGATATTGCTGATTCAGGAATGAGATGACTAAGATATCACCAGACCGCAAACGCTCACTGGTTCAACTATCGGCAGCAACAGAAGAGGTGAGGGGGTATGAATTCAACTGAAGCGGGAAACCAAGCACCACTGCCGCCAATCAAAGCAATGATCCATATAGGAGAAATGAACGGTACGGAATGACCGTATCAAACGAGCCCGGAATTGACTTTTTTCTTCCTCTGTCCACAAGAGACATCGCGTCGGCTTAACGCAGACTTTTAAGCACATTTACCACAGATTCCTTTCTGTTCAGCAGAATTGCCTTCACCTGCTTGTCTTTAAGCTCGAGAATATTTCCCATCAACACAGAATCAACATCCAGCCGGCAAATCAAAACCCTCCCACCGTGTTTCTTATGAAGGAACTCTAATTGACGATAAAAGCGGGGAGATCCATCATTTGTTACAATCAACAATCTTGATACACGGTCACTCTGGTTATTGACGTTTTGCAATCCTTGCAGTTCGTTTTCTAAAGCTTTTTCTACAGCCCAATAACCAATAATCAATTCGCCAAGAAATTTCGCAGAGAAAATTTGCTTACGTAACTCTGGGTTGAGTTTCAAAAGAGGAATATAAACGCTCGAGTCACTACAAAGCAGCGTGCTCTCTTTTTTTAATACCGCCCGGATGTCTGATTCGACGTTTTCCTTATCTAACTGTTTAGGTAATTTCATTTGATTCCTATACTGCGGCTATTCACACAACGATAAAATCACCAGATCAACCGGTGGATTGTTTTGCTAAAATAAAGCAAGCATGCCCCGTGCATTGCTTTGCGTTATTCGCTCTTTTTCACATCTGCAAAAAGATGGGAAAAATCTACTGGCTCTTCGATATCCTCGTTGTCTGGCACCCGCACCTCTCTCTTTTTCCGCTCAATTTCCTCGCACGCCAACTTAAAACGGCGTTTAAAATAACGCTCCGGAAATCCAGGATCAGCGAGATAACCGAAGATATTTTCCCGAGCTCGGCTGACTATTTCGGCAACCAACGCCTCCTTTACCTCCGCTGAAATAAAATTTCGCTCATTGACATTGGTAAGGACAATCTCTTCCCCTAAGATAGCACGAATCTCCTCAATCAACTCCGGCTCTCCACTCACCAGACCCCAAAAGCTTTCAGAGATCGAGACCACAGCATCATAGCGCACTGTAACCTGCCAGCGATCACCGGCCACCCTGCGAGATTCATCATAAAACCGTACCATAACGCCGTTCGCCAATTGCTCATCTTCCAGGTATTTCACTTCAGCTTCCATTTCTTATGACCACCTTATTACTCATCTCGGTTCCTGGATATTGCAGAACCTTATGTTATGCCCGTCATCGGGCTACCAGACAAAAAACGTTTACGAAAAAGGGCGACATTACGGGGCAGGTTTTCTTGCCCCTGCCTTGAAGAGAATAATTGACCTTTTGTAAACTGAAAATAATCGCAGGTTGTGGCTACAATCCCATGCGTTGAAGGCCGAAGCATGTGCTATTCCGGAATTTTGCCACTGAAACGCAGATGTTGAATTTTTTGTCTGAGTGCCTGTTCGGTCATGCCATAGTTACTGCCTGGTCCGACCCGCACGTGCCCATTGTTCCCTTCTCTCTTTCGCCCATTATCACTGACTGGCTCTACGTATCACCCCTGTCTCAGGGACGGTCCCACAAAACGCGGATCGATTTTTCACCGTCTCCATAGGTGAATGACAGGTCACCTTTATAGGCACGGGAGACCGCCTCGCCGATACGGCGGGCAATGTGAATACCGGTAGTCGTTATCAGTGTCTGCTCCTCTGCCTCGGTTATGTCCATGATTCTTTCCAGTGGATGCTCACCTTTTTCGTCCTTTTCTTCGTTGCGGATGAGATTAAGCATCTCCTCCCGATGTTCCTTGAGAAAGGATCCCTTCAGCTCCAGGTAACCGGCAGGGTATTTTTCGGCAATACGTCGACAGGCAGGACAAACCACTTTGTTTGCCTTAGCCGGAGGTTCATACCAGGTCCAGCGGCCCTCCAGATAGACTGCATTACATTCCGTGCACGTTGTCGGTTCCGGCCATTTTTTGCTATCCCCGTAGGTATCGTGTTGTTTTTCCTGCACTAACCTGTCTCGTCGTCCGTATTGACTCTTATCCATCGAGCATCCTCCTTATTGGTTCAAACATTGCCGGTCATTTCGGCCGGAGAGCATTTTTTTGGGCATGGATATGTGGCATGGAATTCAAGACTTCATATACTGCTTTTTCCCCCTGCGTGTATCTTATCCTGGCCTGTAAAATATTTCTTACGGGGTGTCACTGTCATT
>JBBRDD010000330.1:0-3252 GCA_038204235.1 Desulfobulbales bacterium | reverse complement strand
GGTGGAGATGCCGCAGTTCGTGAACCGTGGCGTATGGCTCTGGCCTATCTGTACCAGGCGCTAGGTGAAGCAGTTTTTGCGATCGATCATCCTGTTGCCAGAATCCTTCCGGAAAATAGACGGGCACTTTTTGCCCGCATGTTAACGCGCGGAATCAATTCGCCTCTTACTTCCAGTTGTGGACGGTTGTTTGATGCCGTAGCGGCGCTGCTAAATTTACGACATATTGTGTCGTATGATGGCCAGGGAGCCATCGAACTTGAGGGGTTGGCGGAAACAGTCGAGAATACTAAGGTTGAAAGTTATCGATACAATATTGTTCCCAATGGAGAAAAGCCTCTTCAGCTGGACTTTTCACCAATGATTGTTGAGATTTTGGCCGATATCACGACCGGCGGTCAGAAGGCCATCATCGCGCATCGTTTTCACCGGACTGTCGCCTCTGCAGCGACTGAAGCCTGTCTGAATATCGCCGCAGAGACCGGCCTTGACCGCGTAATTCTCTCAGGAGGTGTTTTTCAGAATCGCCTTTTGACCGAAATGATATATACTGCCCTGTCCGAAAAGGGAATGGTCGTTTTTACCCATCGGCTGGTACCGCCGAATGACGGCGGAATCGCCTTGGGACAAGCTGCAATCGCAGGAAGGAGAAAAGTCTGATATGTGTCTTGGCGTACCGATGAAAATAGTGAGTAAAGACGGCGACACCGTTATTGCCGAAGTGGATGGAGTGCAGAAAGAAGCCAATGTCATGCTGCTTGGCGAAGAGGTAACAGTTGGCGATTATGTTATCGTCCATGCCGGTTTTGCCATTTCCAAGCTGGATGAAGAATATGCTGAAGAAACAATCCGCATGATGCGGGAAGTTTTTTCTGAAGAGGATATGGCGTGAAATTCCAGAATGAATTCAGGGATCGTGACCTTGTTCAAAACATGGCGTCCAACATCCGTGCCATGGCTGAATTGCTAAGGGCCCCAGTCAACTTCATGGAGGTCTGCGGCACCCACACCATGTCGATTTACCAGTACGGCATCCGGACACTGCTACCCGAAAACGTCCGGCTGGTTTCCGGCCCCGGCTGCCCGGTTTGTGTCACCCCGATCGATTATGTCGATAAAGCGCTTGCCTGTACGAATGATCCGGTCAACATTGTGGCTACCTTTGGCGATATGCTACGAGTTCCCGGCAGTCACTCCTCACTGATGGAAAAACGGGCCGGCGGTGCTGATATCCGCATTGTTTACTCACCGCTTGACGCTGTTTCACTGGCGAAAAACAATCCGGAGCGGAGGGTGATTTTTCTGGGGGTCGGGTTTGAAACCACCGCACCGACGATCGCTGTTAGTATTCTGGAGGCTTCCCGCCTGAAGCTTAGCAACTACTGCGTACTCGCTTCACACAAAACCATGCCGGTACCGATGGATATCCTGAGCGGTGATCCGGAACTTAACATCAAAGGGTACCTCTGTCCGGCACATGTCAGCACAATTATCGGCGCAGCCGCTTATAAGCCGCTGGCAGATAAATACCATATTCCCTGTGTGGTCACCGGGTTTGAGCCGGCCGACGTCATGCAAGGCATAGAGATGCTCCTGGCCCAGACCATGCGCGGAGAAAGCAGGGTTGAAATACAGTACAGCCGCGCGGTTTCCTGGGAAGGCAATCCAAAGGCGCTCGCAATCCTCCACCAGTTTTTTGAACCGTGTGACGCCGTTTGGCGGGGCTTGGGCGTCTTACCCGGAAGCGGTCTGGCGATCAGATCCAAGTATGCAGATTTTGACGCCGAGAACATTCTGACACTGGACGTACCGGATACGCTTGAAAATCCGGCATGTCTCTGCGGTGAGGTATTAAAAGGGAAACTGACCCCTTTTGAATGCCCGTTATTTTCAACAATCTGCACACCTGAAGAACCAATCGGCGCCTGTATGGTTTCCAGTGAAGGAACCTGCGCAGCAGCCTACAAGTACGGGAGATAACACAAATGTTTACGATGCAGAACCTACGGGACCATTATCGTTTTACAGATCAGGACACCGAAATGCTTCTTTCGCTGCAGCCATTGGCAGAAGAGAACCTTGAACGATTTTCGCGTGAGTTTTACGATTATCTTTACAGCCTCCCGGAAACCACTAAAATTCTCAATAGCAGCAACCGCACCCGCTTGAATGAAATGCACAACAACTGGTTCATGCTGCTCTTTGCCGGAATATATGACAATCATTACATGAACCACTTGACCCGCATCGGACACGCCCATGTCAAGGTTGGTCTCAGCGTCCACTTTGTAAATGCGAGTATGAATCAGGTCCGACGCTTTGTACTCGGACTGATAGACGAGAACTATTCTGATCGCGAGCAGCGCCGCCTTCTACGCGAAGCCGTTGAAAAGATCCTGGACATGAATCTGGACGTAATGAGCACCTCATACCGCGAAGAAGAGATGAAAAAGGTCTTCGTTTCTCGCAAGATCGAGTCATTCCTGATCAAGGCCACAGAACGCTTCACCTACGGTCTGAACCTGGTACTGGTCATGGCTCTGGCCGTGGTTTCAATTGCTATAGTGACGATGTTCGGCTGGGATATCATGCACGTTTTCAAAGGAGATGTTGAAAAGGGGGTTTTCACCGCCCTCGGCTCACTGTTGATTCTCTGGATGATGATCGAACTATTGGACAATGAGATAAAAAGCCTTAAGGGCGGCCGGTTCAGCATTCTGGTGTTCATAGGGGTTGTCATCGTTGCAATAATCCGTGAGATTCTGATCTCGACTCTACGGCACGACGACCTCACAAAGCAGGCTTTCCTTGCCGGCACACTATTGATTCTTGGTGTCGTCTATTATCTGGTCTCCCTTGTTCAGAAAGATCAGCCAAAAATATGATTCCGGGTACTCATATTCTGGCAGGCTTCAAGCTCGGCTTACACCATCGCCGCAATCTGAAGCAACTGCTCGATAGTACACCAATAAACGCTTGCATTCTGAAGCTCGAACCAGAGGCATTGAAATCGTCTGGGGTCACGGTTCTTGCCCTGGATTTCGATGGTGTCCTGGCACCGCACGGAGCAGCTGTCCCGCTCCCCGAGGCTATCTTATGGATGAGACGCTGCGAAGCCGTCTTTGGCGGGGATCGGATTTTCATCCTCTCCAACAAGCCGACCGAAGAGCGCAGACAATGGTTTGCCGAAAACTTTCCCGCCATGCGCTTCATTTCCGGCGTCCGCAAGAAGCCTTATCCCGACGGCCTCAA
>JBBRDD010000329.1:0-3293 GCA_038204235.1 Desulfobulbales bacterium | reverse complement strand
ACAATCCTCCTTGCCGCGCTTATTGAGCGGTCTGGAAAAATCGTCCAAATCGAGATTTGCCCAGCTTGATTTAGCGTGGCGAATAAGATAGAGTCGCTTCACAATTCGTCTCCTCGCTGTAAAATTTCCTGCCAGAGCTTTTTATATTGAGCTGCAGCGAGTGATGTTTTGCCATCACTTCCAACCGGGTTACGACAAAGCCCCATTTTTTCAATCTCGGCCATAAAGGGTATACGTGTCGTAAGAAATAGCGGATGGTCCCCATACTCATCGAGATACAAATTGTGCATGTTTTTCCTTTGCTCCACCATGGAAAAAAATGCACCGATTTTCTTTCTGTTCACCCTTTTCTTTTTAAAGAGCTTCAACAGCCGTTGCAGCGCCAATATTGAAAGAGATGTCGGGATAACCGGAGTAATGACCAGATCCGCTGCTTCGATAATATTTTCCCCGAGGATTGTCAATGTCGGCGGACAATCGAGAACCAGGTAATCATATTTAGTCTGCAATGGAGAAAAGAGACCAAGAAGCGCATTGCTTCTACCTTCTTCACGTATCCTGCCGAGTGCCAGATCCAGATTACGAAACGAAAAATGGGCTGGCATTAGATCAAGGCCGGTAAATTCAGTCTGCTGGATATATTTATCGAATTTTCCCGCAAGCAGTTTGCTGCTGTTATACTTTTTCTTCGGTACGATCCGGAAATAATACGAGGCAGCCCCCTGGGAATCCATATCGCAGAGCAGCACCCTCCGTCCGGTTTGAGCGATGACAGCTGAGAGATTAACTGCCGTAGCTGTTTTCCCCACCCCGCCCTTGCCGCTGTAAATTGCCAGTATTTTCATAAAGATGGTTGAGGGAAAAATTCAATAAAGACCCTTACTATCCAACGAGATACGTCCCGGTTCCTGCCGCAATAAGCAGCTTTTGATCATTGCATAATTCCGTTCGGATTACCGCAACCTTGTTGCCTTTCCGTAGAACAGACCCCGATGCCGTAAAAAAAGCACCCTCGCCCATACGCAGATAATCAACACGAAGATCGATGGTCCCAACTCTTGCCAGGCGCCTGTGCACCTCTTCGGGCTGCATAAAATCATGTTGTTTGAGTAATTCGGCAAAGGCAATGAGGCCGCCTGTCAAATCAAGTACCGACGAAATGACTCCTCCGTGCAGAATTTTTCGCATAAAATTGCCAATCAACTCTTCACGCATGTCAATTCTTACTTTTATATTGTTCGGCGTCAAGCTATCTATCCGCACGCCAAGCAAGCGATGAAAAGGCATCTTACTGTCGTAAACATCCCGTAACAGGTCTAATTTTTCCTGTAGTGTCAATTTTTTTTCCATAAATCTCTTGCATGGATTTTAAACGTAAGTTTCGGAGATGCGGGATGAAAACTATCATTTGTAACAGGGAAATGCGAGTGAAAACGTTGCCTCGCCCATGATCGATGAACTGCAGACGACATTGATTCCTAATATTGATTCACATCTTGCTTACTGACAAAACAACAATAAATGTATAAAGTGTAAGTTTTCGAGACGCATTCCCCATTCATTGTATCAAACAACTCCACTCATTGTCACAACATTATCTTTTCACTCAAAAAACAAGCAGGATACTTTATGATATATCGTTATATTTTTGCAGCATTGTTGCTATTTGGATCAATCACCAACGCCACCGCAGAAGAGACGCAAACAGTCCCCGAACACGTATATCCCAGCCTGGAATATGTCCTTTCTCTCACCCACTCTTCGGCCAAGCTTGACCCGAAACAAGTATCAGGGCTGATTCATTTTGTCGGTGACATGCCTGCCGATTCCGGTATGACTCTCAAGGATCGACAGGGAGCCGCCGGAGCATTCTATGCCTTTTCGATCAAAAGCGATTTTAGTCAGGTGCTCGACTATGTTTACAACCCGGATATTCCCCTCTATGTGACCATGCCCTCGTCACTCAGGCAGCATGAGTGGTTGACTCCGCAAATGGTAAATACACTGAGGCAACTGCCGCGTGAGATAAAATCAGCCGGCGACATCCGTCTGCTTCGTGGTCGGGATCGCGAAATCATCAGCCCGGACACCAATACCGGCGGCTACTATGTGTACGAACAGGATCGGATTGTGACAGTTCTGCCCGGCCCTACCGGGCCGGTACTTATTTCGGTATCAAGCCAGAACAATTTATCCGAGGTAGGCAAAAAAGGATGCATCGTCGGTGACGACAAAGACTGGAACTATCTGTATTCACAAGAGACTGGGCTGAACACCTTCGGACTGGGCTGGGTCGAATCGTACATGTACTCGGCGCAGTCTGTCATTGTATATGTTACGGATACTTCAGCAAATACAATCCATATAGGCTCATTCAAGTGGCTCAACGGGGGGTGGGCCAAGATGAACATGGTCAACTCGAACCATATCCTGACGGGCATCAAGCGCTTTGCCTCGGATTTCAAGGAAGTGATGGAGGCTCCTGGTTTACCCGAACCGCTGGTACTGGAAGATACCTACAGGAAACTGCAACAGAGCAGTATAGAAGGACTGCGTCAGCTGGCTTCACCCTATTTCAAGGCCCTGATACATTCAGATGCTGCGGCCCTGCAATCAAATCCTTTCAAGACCCTTCTTTCTTCGGGAACATATCTGCAGCAGATGAGCCATGAGGACCTGGTTCAGGTGCTGCTGCTTGAATACGTTAAAGTCTGGATCGGTAAAAAACCGTTGGTTCGTCTGGCCTCACTGCAATGATGCCCACACCGGGGGACATTATTTCATTTTCGATTCCGTTGTTTTTCATTATAATAATCCGGATAAAGTTTCTGGGTACACTCAGGACAGATTCCGTGAGAAAACTGGGCATCAGAATGTTCTGATATATATTTTTCCATATGTTCCCACTCTTCTTCCTGATTCTTGATTTTTTTACAGTTGGCACATATGAGCAGAAATCCTTCCAGCATCCTGATTCGCTTATAAAGTTTTCTCAACAGCAGCACCTGTACTACGGTTATTATAAAAAAGATAACCAACTCAATGGAAATCTCGCCTATTCTCTGGGAATATAAGGTCGGTGCATCACGAAAAAAATAATGCGGCAGATCCAAAATTTCATTCCCCAGAGTGAGCAAGAGTAAGGTGACCACTATGGCAAATTGAGTAATTGTCAGCACGCGCAGTGTTCTACTTTTCATCCCGAAGTCCTTTTACGTCTTGTGCTTAGAGTTTTTTTCTGAACGTTCTCCGATACACACTCTCCAAACCGCTGGAGGGAGCCTTGCAGCAGG
>JBBRDD010000328.1:0-3324 GCA_038204235.1 Desulfobulbales bacterium | reverse complement strand
CGATAAGAGATGCATTGTCCAGATAAACAACCCGGCCCCAGGATGTCAGCCCAAAATGCGCTAAGCCCAATGATTTTGGCAAAAAACCCATGGCTGCTAAATGCTTGATGTTCCAGCCGACCTTCAGCAGGATCTGCCGGGTCTCGCTTTTACCGGCAGTACGAACCTGGGTAATAACGGGTATAATCCGGCGCGCGGCATATACCCGCTTGAAAAAGATATGCTCATCAGTAATAAGCACATCTTCCGATTGCTCATGTTCTAATTTTTCTATCAATTCTTCTGAAAATTGATTGCGTGCAAATTTTAAGTTCCGGTAATCAAGAGAGTCCAGAATTTGTCCAAGACGATCAATTGCATGTACCTTTATGAAATTATCGATAATACCTTGTCTGTCAGGCAGGCCGCGCCGTATCACTTTAAAGACCAGAGGAAACCCTTTTATACCAAAGACAAAGTCAATCGGCCCGATCCCAAGATACTGGCACTGTTCTCCTGTTTGAAAAATGTTTCTGAGCTGTTGCAGAAGAGCAAGTTTTGCCGGGTGGCTAAATCCTATTATATCAAGTATATAGGCAGGGTTTTCTGTTGGAAATAAGCGCTGAACAAAATTATAGAGTTCCTGGTAATTCCTTGTGGAAACAGTAAACGCTGATCGAGTTGACGAAAAAAGAAAAACCCTCGCTGCCTGATAGCCGACCAACACGGCATCGACTTTTACGCCTTCGATGGAATGCACACAACTGATAATGATTGGCACAGCGTCAACATTCGTTCGCAACTGGCCAACGAGATAGGCCCCTTTTCCCCGAAAGAACGGTGGTTTTAACAACTCAAGAGAAGTCAGTACCTCTTCTTCCGCTATGTGTTCATTAATTATATCAATAATAATATCAATATCTTGTAAGAGTGTATCGGAAAAGGAATCGGCAAAGACAGAATCGCCAAATGCCATTTGCAGGGTTTTACCCAGCTGCGTGCGTTTCTTTATCTGATAATGGTTAACTATCTTGTCTGGCTCAACTTGGTTAAGCCCAATGCCATCGTCTTCAAACTCAATGGATATACCTTTCCGAGCAAAAACTTTTCGCATTACCGAAGTAAAATACGTGGTTGCCAGCTCGCCTTCATACTCATTCTGAAACCGTTGTCGCAACTGTTCCCACTTGCCGCGATCGTACAGGACCTCACCTAGAGAATTACTTGCAAAGGTGACACTCTTTTCCGTTGCCAAACGATAGAGCTGAACTCGCAACGAATCATCCTGCAGGCGGTTGTCCAGTTCGCCAGTGGTAAACAACTCAGGCGCCCGCTCGGCGATACATAAAAAATCCTTATAATATTGCAGAAATTGTTGGTGAATGCCCTCCAGGACATGATCCTGTTTTACTGTCATAGGTAAGTCCCTCTCATCAAAACATCGCCATACTTTCCAAAAAACACTGCGTCAACAGCAGTGCAGATTCATTTTGCCGCGTTTCGTACCTTTATCCGAAATGATCTACCACCCTGCTTTTCAGTAAATCAATAGCGGTAACCGGTAATATACGTTAATAGATCAGTCGAAAGTTTTACCTGCGCCTCGAGCATGGTAGAACCCTGCTGCAGAGTCTGCTGCCAGATGGAAATGCTTTGATGCAATGAGAGTTCCAGCAACGACTGATTGGAGAGAAGAGAGCGATAGTACTCGGGTTTATCCACCAAAGGCGTCATCCACATCCCACAGCGCACCGGCAGCTCCTGCAGCAGCAGCGTGGCAAGATATCTTTCCATCGATTCTCCCATTGCAAAGTCCGGTGAAATATCGTGAAGGACTCCCTCCAGGGTGAAAAATGATTTACGATAGAGCACGAGTTCCGAAGGAAAAACCAGCCCCTCCATCGTCATTTTTTCCAGCAAACAAAAGGCCTTTTTCAGAGGATCACAATCAACATACTCCTCCGATGCCAACAGGTTTTCGATCGTTTCGGCAAGATTCCCCCTGGCCTTTTTTTCCTCCATATCTGATGCTGAAGCCATGCTTGCTATGACCTCGGCTAGAGTCCAGCTATCACTTTTCATGATCCCAAGCAACAGTTCCATGACCTGTGTCCGCTGCTTTTTCGACAGGTGTCCGGCAAGCGTCCAATCAAGCAACGCCACCTCAAAACTGTCAGGGGTACTGCCGGGAACCGCCAGGATATTCCCGGCATGGGGATCTCCATGAAACAATGACAAATCTTCATTTGCAAAAAGCGGAATACAGATGATTGCCTCAAAAACCCGGCTCGCCAGTTCCTTTTGCTGGTCCTTTGCCCCCTGCACATCGGTGATTTTTATACCGTCGATATATTCCATAGAGGTCATGGTTGGTGTACAGAAAGGCGCCAGTTCCGGAATCCGCACGCCAGCCACGCGATCATAGATTTTTGCGGCCTCATCCAGGTTCTGTTGTTCAGCCGTCAAGTCAATCTCCCGGGCCAGATCCCCGCGAATTTCATGGAAGAGACTGGCAAGCTTCATTTCCTGCAGGCCATACCGTTTTCGATTCTTTTCAAGATTTGCCATCACGCTTTCTAAAATCCGCAGCTCTTCGCCTAGATGGATATCGACCTGAGATTTGAGCACCTTAAAAACCCCTTTATTGATCTGACTACTGCCAGGGTTTTGCCAGCTGCAGGGAAGGACGGTGGCGACACTGGCTTCGGCGATGATATGGGGAGACAGCGTGATTGGGCAACGCGAATGCAGCCCTGCCAACTGTGTTCGAATGAAGTGTACTTGAGATTCCGGATCGGTACCGTAGTTGCCCTGTTCCAAGCGAACAAGCCACTTTTTCAGTTCTGGATCAAGTTGTGGATTGCGGGCAATAACCTGACCAAGTTTGTGCAGCGTTGGAAAGTGGAGAACCAGATTCAGCAACCGCTCGCCGGGAACACTGTCGGCCTTAAGGGTAGACTGGTCGAGTATTACCCGACGAAGCCTGGGATAAGAGGTGCGTGAGAGAAACAATTCGATGCCGTCGCGAACCAGAGGTACAAACCGTGCAAGGTTGCGAGGTACTGCGTCTTCAGGGCGGGCCAGCGACATCAGGAGAGAAGCGGCCTTCTGGCAAAAAACTTGCTCGCCCATCGATTGCACCAACAGGTCAAGCTGTCGGCCCAACGGCTCCCCGGTGGAATTGCGCAATGCCTGCAGAAAAGCGGTCTGCTCGAAGAGATCCATTTTCTTGTTCTTAAGAGGGGTGGAAAAGGGATTGAGTTTTGGCCTGGAGTGGAGGACCGTAAAGAGTGACAGGGTTTCATGAGTACGTCATGATCACGCCCAAAAGCTTTGCGGGACTCT
>JBBRDD010000327.1:0-3420 GCA_038204235.1 Desulfobulbales bacterium | reverse complement strand
AACTCTCTTTGCATTTTATAATCTGCCAGAGGGTGAATATCGTTTAATTGTCGAGGCAGATGGATATGAAAATAAGGTCGTCCAGAGACAGGTCATTCCAGGACAACTCAATGTTTTTAATGGTATTGTGATGAGGCCACTGAAGTAATTTTATGGTTGAAAGCAGAGGAATTCCTATTGGTCGGAAGAACTGATGAAAAAGCCGGGATTGATTTAATTAATACAGTCGTAAAGCAGATCCATTCCACTTATCAAATTACAAACGAAAATGCCCACATCCTATATAGGTAAACCACCTTCAGATTTAATGCATTGTATCGAATTATGTTGGTCAGAAAAGAGTACCGGACAACAAAAATGCTCATTCTACGAAGTATATCCCGATAGCAATATCAAGCTCGTTTTTCGATTTAGCCGTTTGAAGTATCGAATGGTTCTGGTCGGACCGATAACCGAAAAGGCTACCATCGAAATCGACCATACATCGGATTATTTCGGATTCAGATTCCATCCAGGTCATGCTCCACGAATCGTTGACGTTAAAGAGGCAGACATGGTGGATCGTACAGTTGATGTAGAATCAATTGCAGGAAAAAGCGTTGAAGCACTTTCTCTTCAATTATCTGAATTACAGAATCATGAGGATAGGCAAAGTATAATGGAAAATTTGATTCGCACCACTCTTCCATCTTCAAAAGACGAGCGGTGCCTTTTGGCCGCTGAGTCAATACGCAGCCAAAGTGGCCAGCTTAAGATATCCGAACTGGCGTATCAGCTCGGAATCCACGTACGCACTCTCGAACGTCTTTTTCAAAACGAGCTTGGATTGTCCCCCAAAACGATAATCCGCCATGTCCGTCTCCGTAAGGTTATGGAACATATTTATACAGGCACCCATAATACTCTGGGGGAATTAGCCTACACCTGTGGTTACGCAGATCAGTCCCACATGATAAGGGAATTTAAGGAGCTGACCGGAAAACTGCCAAGCGATCCCCAGGCGTGCGATCCAATGCCAATTGATGGCTTGCCATCTACCCGTATTATCCATCGTCATAAACCATAATTTCTTGCGCTGTCGCATTTCTCCAATACAGCGAAGCTTTCTTTAGTTATCCTCATGGACATAATCCGGCAAAGAAGAATATTCCTTCCTCCTAAACCTAACCAAATTTGAGGATCAACCATGTTAAGTTGGCGAAGTCGTCTTGTAATTTTTCTCCTTAAAAATCGTCATATTTTTCAATTCCGGCTCAGGCCGACCAAAATAGACTGGACAAAAAAAGAATCCATCCTGCACTTTCGGGAGGAGTGTGAACAGGGAGCAAAACGATTTGGAAAAATACCGAATGGCATAAAAATTGAGCCTATTACGATTGATACAATCACAGCTGAATGGATAGTGCCTAGCGGAGCAAACAGAGAAAAGGTGATAATGTTTATCCATGGGGGTGGTTTCGTCTCCGGCTCCTGCTCTGATCACCGGATTCATGTCTCCAAATTTGTTAAAGGGACAAATGTTAGAGCTCTGTTGTTTGAATATAAACTTGCCCCCGAACATCACTTTCCCGCCGCACTGGAAGATACACTTAAAACATACCGATGGTTGCTTGATCAAGGGTTACGACCCTCCAACATTGTATTTGCAGGTGATTCTGCAGGTGGCGGTCTATGCTTGGCTGCATTGCTGGCGATTAGAGGTCAGGGTCTTCCCCTGCCTCGGGCTGCGGTGGCACTTTCTCCATGGACAGATCTTCGATGCACAGGTAAGTCTTATGAGGTAAATGCAAAAAAATGCCTTTCTCCAAACGGAACCTGGACCGCTTTTAGCAAGCATTATTGCGGAGATAACGACCCTGGATTGCCGTGGATATCCCCTCTTTATGGAGATCTTCACGATCTTCCACCCATACTTATCTATGTCGGAGCAGATGAGATACTGCTCGATGACTCGATAAATTTTGCCAGAAAGGCGAAAGATGCTGGTGTGGATATCACGCTGAACATTGGGGAGGGTATGTTTCATTGTTATCCAGTCTGTGCTCCTCTTTTTCCCGAGGCAACTAAGGCGATGGAAGAAATTTGTACTTTTATAAAGAATGTACTTTAAGCTTGATAATAATCTACATGACAAGTCTTCTTCATTAAGAAGCACTCTGCTCTTTGTCACAAAGACGGAAAACGTACAGGTATCAAGAGAGATCAGTTGTACTCTAAAATCCACTGACATTATCCTTAGGTCCAACACGAGAATAAAATTATGATTCAGCTCGAAAGTATCGGGTATAGCGACTGGTGTCGTGCTCAAGTTGATGCTGATAAGACAGCAATTCATGAGGTTGCGCGTGTCATTTCAGTGCATAAAGATAGCTATGTTGTAACCAAAGGCCATGGGGATGTATTTGCCGAATTATCGGGGAATTTGTTCTATATGGCAAACTCTTCTTCAGAACTGCCAACAACTGGTGACTGGATATATGCTGATTTTTATGACGATGACTCTCATGCAATAATTCATGGAATAATACCCAGAAAAACCTTATTAAAACGAAAAACAGCCGGAAAATTGGTAGATTTTCAGCTAATTGCGGCAAACATTGACGTTGCCTTTATTATTCAATCTGTAGATTACAATCTGAATCTTAGAAGATTGGAGAGATATCTGGTAATGGTAAACGAAAGTAAAATTACTCCGACAATACTCCTCAGCAAATGCGATCTTATATCTCAAGATAAGGTTGAGAAAATAAAGAGTGATGTTTTACGTCTCGCCCCTCAAACTACTGTATTGGCTTTTAGTAATTTGAGTGGCGAAAATATCAATACGATTAAAAGCTCTTTACAGCGTGGCCATACCTATTGTTTGCTCGGTTCATCTGGTGTCGGGAAAACGACCCTTTTGAACAGTATTATAGGGACTGAGCAATTTGAGACTCAAGCTGTGAGCAAGAAAGAGGGCAAAGGTAGGCACACCACGACAAGCCGAGAACTAATAGTGCTAGAAAATGGGGCGTTGTTTATCGATACTCCTGGAATGAGAGAACTTGGCAATATGTCTGTCGATACTGGTATTGATGAAACATTTTCGGAAATATTAGAGCTGGCCCAGCACTGCAAATTTGGTAATTGCTCTCATACCAATGAAAAAGGTTGTGCAATATTGACAGCTATAGAAGAAGGCGAATTGGCAGAACAACGATACAGCAATTATATAAAAATGAAAAACGAATCAGCATTTTACGAAATGTCCTATTGCCAAAAGAGAATGAAGGACAAGGCTTTTGGAAAGTTAATTAAATCAGTCCAGAAAAGTAAAAATAGACGATAGCATCTCAAAACCAATCAATTCGGGCATGCTTTGGTCACTACCTCAATTAATATTGCCAACTTGAAGGTCTCAATGTTCTAGCAACGCCTCAA
>JBBRDD010000326.1:0-3423 GCA_038204235.1 Desulfobulbales bacterium | reverse complement strand
TTTCTGGTCAAGGCCTTTGTCCAGGAAGGTGATGAGGTTATTACCAGTCATCCCTCTTTTCTCATGTACCAGAAAATTGTTCAGGTCAGAGGCGGGGTGAATCATATCCTGGCGCTGAAAAATATGCGCCATGATCTCGATGCTATTCAAAAAAAGGTCACCGAAAAAACACGACTTATTTTTCTGGATAATCCGAACAACCCGACCGGAACGGCAATCCCCCCGGTGGAGCTTTATCGCTTTTTAAGCGAGATACCGGAGTCGGTCATCGTTGTCCTGGATGAAGCCTATGTCGATTTCATGGACAATAAACTTCAGGTCGATTTCTATTCCCTTATCAGAAATAATGCCGGACGCTGTCCTGTCGTTTTTTTAAGAACGTTTTCCAAGGCTTATGGGCTGGCTGGTCTGCGCGTTGGCTATGGACTTATGGCCCGGGAAATAGCCGAATGCCTGCATAAAGTGCGGCAGCCTTTTAATATAAACCAGATGGCGCAGGTTGGGGCTCTGGCTGCTCTTGATGATGAAGAATATTATAAGAGTACTCTTCTGCGTACCGCCGAAGGGAGAGCCTTTTTAAGTAAAGAGGTAGACAAGCTGGGTTGCCGAAGTTACCCTTCAGAGACTAATTTTTTTCTGATCGATGTGCAGGGGGATGCGGATAAGCTGTATCAGGCGATGCTCTACAAAGGGGTGATCGTTCGCTCCATGAGTGCCTATGGTTTTACCGACTTTATCAGGGTGACTGTCGGGACCCGGGAGGAAAACCACCGATTTCTAAGCTGTCTGGCCGATTGCCTGAAAGAACTCGGCTATGTCTGAGAATAAGGGCAGGGAAAAACAAAACATCATCACCATTGATGGCCCCTCCGGCGTTGGCAAATCTTCGGTAAGCAGAAAGATTGCCGCCGCAACAGGATTTACCTATCTGGATACCGGTGCCATGTACCGGGGAGTTGGCTGGTACTTTCTGCACCATAACGTTTCTCTCGATGATGTCGAAATGATGGCCGGAAAACTTGCAGAACTCCAGCTGGAGTTGCTTCCGGCACCTGATGAAGAGAGTGATGTGGGAGTGCTGGTAAACGGCGAAAATGTCAGTGCGGCGATCAGGACCCCTGATATGGCCATGGTTGCCTCCAGGGTTTCGGCGATTCCAGTGGTTCGGGAAATCTTGACCAAAATCCAGCGAAATTACGGAGACAAGGGAAAGATTGTCGCTGAAGGCAGAGATACCGGAACCATCGTTTTCCCGAGGGCGGCGTATAAATTTTTTCTGGATGCGGAGCCGGAAGAGAGAGCGAAAAGACGTGTTCTGCAGTTGCAGGAAAAAGGTGTGGCTGCCGATTTTAACCAGATCCTGTCGATGACGCTTGAACGAGATAAAAATGACAGTGAGCGGGCCATTGCTCCATTAAGCAAAGCGCTCGATGCTCACTGTATAGACACTACCGGGATAACGATCCAACAAGTAGTCGAGAAGATACTGCAGATTATTGCCGATACAAGCGGGTGAGGTGGCAGTGAGCGATCCATTCCCTTCGGGAAGACGGGAACGGGATCGCTCACTTGGTCTCTTACAATCGGTTGACTACTGGGCGATAAAATCAGCCCTTCTGTTCATGCCGTAGGCGTCCTCGTCATGACCCATAAAAAGGGGTCTTTCTTCACCATAGGACAGCGTCCGTATATTGTCTCCGGGAATACCGAGATTAATCATATACTGTCGGGTGTTGATAGCTCTTCTCTCACCTAAGGCAAGGTTGTATTCGTTGGTGCCCCTCTCGTCCGTATTGCCCTCGATGGTCACCATGGTCCCAGGAATCGACTTCAGATATTCGGCGTTGGCGGCAATCACTTCCGTCATGTTGGGGCGAACGCCAGCCTGGTCGAAATCAAAGTAGATGGGGGAGAGGTTGGCGGAGCATCTTCCGTGCATTCTCTTATATTCATCTGACTGCTGGTCCGCATCAGACATCATGCTGGTCCCGCTGCCGGCCTGGCCGGAACCTTTTTGATCGTCGAGCGAGCCCTCTGTTGGCAGACTGTCTTCAGAATAGCCTCCATTCGCTTTAGGGTAATTAATATCCGTTCCTCCAGACATATCAGACCCTGCTCCTTCGGGCGGCATAACCGTTTTTTTGCTGCAGCCGGCACCAAAAAGAAGAAACGATCCCACAAGAGCTGAAAGAGCGGTAAGAGCAAGAGTTCTACTGAGCCTTTTCTTCATAGATTACCTCTAATGTGAATAATATTTTGCGACATATAAACTGTATAATTATCTTAAGATAACCTGAAAATCTAACTTTAGATATATTCACTTTAGTCGTATTGCAAAAGAGGTCAAGAACAAATTGTCAGGACATTGCACTTCATTAGCTGTTGCCCCGCAAAGGCGATAATGGTAATCGGTGCAAGAGGGCAGATGCGTGCGATACAACCACAAATGAAAAAGCATCCCGAAATATTGCGGGATGTCGGGAAACACAGGAGAAGATGAAAGAGTATACATTGGTTGCCGGCTGCGCCAGCGGGCTGGAAGGGTTGGTAGGAGAAGAGGTCGCATTGTTCGGCGGGCTGGACGTGAGTCCTGCTGGCGGCGTTGTCACCTGGAGAGGCTCCCTGGAAACAGGGTATCGCTGCTGTTTATGGTCCCGCTTCGCCTCCCGGGTCTATCTGCAGCTGGCACAGTTTCCCATCGTCGATGAAGAGACGGTGTATCAGCGTTGTCTGGAAATTGACTGGCAGGAACATCTCACCGAAGAGACAAGTTTTGCGGTAAGCTGTACCCTTGCCGGAAAATCGCCGATTACCCATAGCCGTTATGCTGCCCTCAAGGTAAAAGATGGTCTGGTCGACTCCATACGAAACCGGACCGGAAAACGGCCATCGGTGCAAACTACTCGACCGGAGGTGCAGATTCATCTGCATGTGGATGGAAACATGGCGTCGCTTTCTCTTGATCTCTCCGGAGAAAGTCTGCACCGAAGGGGGTATCGCGGGGCGGCAGTGAAGGCCCCGCTCAAGGAGACCCTGGGGGCGGGGATTGTTGCGCTGAGCGGCTGGCCGGCAGATCCCGGGCCATTAATCGATCCTATGTGCGGTACCGGAACGCTGCTCATTGAAGCGGCGCTGATGTTCGGTGACTCGGCTCCGGGCTTATCGCGCAGCTATTTTGGCTTTTTGGGCTGGCTGGGTCACGATGCCGAGCTCTGGGACACCCTGGTGGCGGAAGCCCTGGAGCGGGAAGACAAGGGACTGGACAAAAACTGGCCGCTGCTCCTTGGCTATGATGCTGATCCGGTGGCGGTCAGTGCTGCTCGGAAAAACATCGAAAAAGCTGGTCTCGAGGAGCATATACAGATAAAACAGGCGGAACTGGCCACTCTTCGTTCTCCGGCAAAGGAAGGGATGTTGCTGTCA
>JBBRDD010000325.1:0-3633 GCA_038204235.1 Desulfobulbales bacterium | reverse complement strand
ACAGCTCGCACACATTATTAGATTCCACAGAAAACGCAGTGGATTGACACAGCTTGAGCTCGCTGAAATGGCTGGTGTCGGTAAGAATCTGATTTATGAAGTGGAAAAAGGCAAACTAAGTTTGCGCCTGGATAACTTGCTGAAGATTCTCCAGGTTCTTAACATCGATCTTGACTTCCATAGCCCCCTTCGTGAGAGTTTTTTAAAGGAGTGTCCAGATGCGGATTGCGGATGTGTTTTTTAACAATATTACGGCCGGACAGCTCACCCAGATGGATGAAGACGGGAAGTATTGCTTTAGTTATGTACTGCACTATGCTGGCCCCCCGATTTCGGTGACCATGCCGGTAAGGAGTGACGCCTATCAATTTCAGAGCTTTCCTCCTTTTTTTGACGGCTTGCTGCCGGAGGGATTTCAACTCGAAGCGCTTTTGCGCCAGAGAAAACTCGATCGAAACGACAGATTCGGGCAACTCCTTCAGGTTGGAGCTGATACCGTCGGCGCGGTAACGGTGAAGGAACATCTATTGGAAGAAAGGAGCAAATGAACCGATGCCCCATCACCTACCAGCCTTGTGTTGGGGTGTACTCCAAACAAGGTTTGAAGCTTCTCTCCCGGCGCCTGACAGGATTGAGAGATTTACCGTTTACCGCCCAGGAGTTACGCCGGGAGGCAGCTGCTCGCTCTCTGAAAATGTCCATCCAGGGTGTACAGCCAAAATTGTCGGCACAACTGAACATTAAAGAACAACAATTTGTTTTTGTTGACCAGGGCGGTCATTATATTATCAAGCCCCAAACTGTAGACTATCTGGAGGTACCGGAGAATGAAGATCTCACCATGCGATTGGCAAGTGTAGCAGGAATTGAAGTGCCCCTGCATGGTCTGCTTTATGGCCGTGATCGACAGTTGCACTATTTCATTCGCCGTTTTGACAGGGTCGGCCGTAAAGACAAGGTTCATGTTGAGGATTTTGCCCAACTCGCCGGACTCTCCCGTGAGACAAAATATCGATCCAGTATGGAACAAGTGGCAGGTTTGATAGACAGATAC
Organism: Desulfobulbales bacterium; assembly: GCA_038204235.1. Classification (GTDB taxonomy): domain Bacteria; phylum Desulfobacterota; class Desulfobulbia; order Desulfobulbales; family Desulfocapsaceae; genus Desulforhopalus_A. Next base: position 2,579 of record JBBRDD010000325.1, on the reverse strand, counting down.
TGCACCTTTCCGGCTGTCGAGAGGCTCAAATTATTCCGTCTGATTTTGTTCTGTTTTCTGACTGGTAATGAAGATGTGCATCTGAAAAATTTTTCCATTATCTACAGAGAGGATGTTATAGGCTTGTCTCCGGCATACGACCTGCTGAATACAACGATTGCCTTGCCTCATCCAGAGGAAGAACTTGCCCTGCCGTTAAATGGTAAAAAGAACAGGCTGAAACGACAGGATCTGGTTGATTATTTTGGCCGAAACCGATTGCAGTTGACAGGCCGGGTGATTGATAAGGTGATGCTGGAATTGAAGCAGGCGCGAACGGTCTGGGAACAATTACTAGCTCTGAGTTTCTTATCGGAGCAAATGAAAGAGAAATATCTCAGTGTACTCGAAGATCGATTTTTGAGACTGTATGGATAATGGTGGCAAAATGGGTGACCTCATCTGAAGATCTTAATATATACCGTGATGTATATTATATTTCACCTATCAGTTATTCAAGAGGGAGGGGTCAGATGGAAACAGCAAAAATATTTAAAAATGGTCGCAGTCAGGCAGTGCGCTTGCCTAAGGAGTTTCGATTTAAAGGCAAAGAAGTCTTTATCCGTAAAGAGGGCGCAAATATAATACTTTCAGAAAAGCCTGATTCCTGGGAAGCCTTTTTTCTTTCAGGCAACAAACGAACCTCCGATTTCATGCAGGAAAGGGAGCAGTTAGTTCTGGAAGAAAGGGATATCTTTAAATGATCAGGTACATGCTGGATACCGATATTTGCAGATACATCATCAGGGAACGGCCTCTTGACGTTTTTGAGCGTTTCAAGAAAATTGATATGAGCCAGCTTTATATCTCCGTTGTTACCTTTGCGGAATTGATCTATGGTGTTGAGCATTCATCATCAAAAAAAATCAATAGACCAATAATCGATGATTTTGTGCACCATCTTAGTATTCTTTCCTGGGATCAAAAAGCAGCAGAACATTACGGGAAAGTCAGGGCTTTTCTTCGGGCAGAAGGCAGCATGATAGGTTCTATGGATTTGATGATAGCAGCTCATGCCAGAAGCGGGGCAATGACCTTGCTCACAAATAACGATAAGCACTTCAACAGAGTCCCACAGCTTGATGTCGAAAATTGGGCGAAGTGAATCAAGAGACCAATATCTAACAAAAGCAGAAAAGCCACCAACGGGAATTTAATGGTAATGAGCCATTTACCCCTGGTTCCCATGCGGCACATGAGAACACTCTCAGTTGTGCTCCAACAGCGACTCAATAAAAAAGATAAAAACCATAAATATTTGTCGGTCGACGCCGTATAGGCAGTGGTCGAAAAAGAAACGGGAATGAGCCAGTTGCTCCTGTCAGTCGGAGCGACCAGACAGGTTGCCATGACCGCCCTTTATAACGTCGCAGGGCTCAATAACCGGGAGATAGGACATATGGGGGAGCTTATTTCACCGTCAGTTAAGGCAGAAAACGTCTGCGTGACAGGGCTGAAAAAGAATAAAAAATCGGCCTGTTAATCGAACAGATAAGCAAGAAGTGTCATGATTAAAGGTAACCCCATTTGTGCTTACAAATAGCATTGACTTCATACCTCTGGCGGTATACCTTACAGTAAGGTTAAGGGAGGTTCGCTTGAACAGTAAAGACATAATAAAAATGATTGAGGCTGACGGCTGGCAGTTGATTAGAGCCAAAGGTAGTCATCATCACTTCAAGCACCCCGTTAAAAAGGGATTGGTGACAATCCCGCATCCCAAAAGAACGTTGCCTAAGGGCACAGTCGCAAACATTCTGAAACAAGCTGGACTGAAATAACGGAGAGGGATACCATAATGAAATATCCTGTGGCGATACATAAGGACCAAGACTCTTGCTACGGCGTTACAGTGCCGGATATTCCAGGCTGTTTTTCTGCCGGAGAAACCCTTGATGAAGCTATAAACAATGTGCAAGAGGCTATCGCAAGCCATCTGGAAATTTTAGCTGAAGAGGGGGAGCTTGCTCCTAAATCTTCAGTTGTAGATGAACATGTAAAAAATAAAGAATATGCAGGAGCAATTTGGGCTTATGTCGATATCGATGTCTCAGCATATCTAGGGAAAAGTGAGAAAGCGACTGTCACTCTGCCTAAACTTCTCATAACAAAAATTGACGCACTTGTTGCAGCAGGAGGGGCAAAGAACAGATCTTCCTTTCTGGCTGACTCTGCTCTTAAGTCATTGAATCATTAATTTAGGTGGTCCATAGAACAAGTGTCAAGGATAAAGAGTTGACCCCCTCTTATAGCCCTCTTATGAGATGACCTGGCATGCGTATAATTTAATTTTTTCATCGTCTGTCATAAGTGGATATTTTGTAGCGAGGCTTTGAGATATGAGCATGCGATCAAAAGGGTCTCGATGGTGAAATGGCAAGTTCTTTAGCAGCAGGGCATCACGGCCCGAAAAATCAAGAAGCTCAAAGCCGGTTTGCTCGGCAAGATCGACAGGATCGAAATTGATCTCCAGCTTACCGATAGAGGCTTTGATCATAATTTCGGCGATAGTGATAGAACTGACATAAACAGTATTTGTT
>JBBRDD010000324.1:0-3647 GCA_038204235.1 Desulfobulbales bacterium | reverse complement strand
CCTGCTGCTCCTGCACCGATGACGATCAGATTACGGTCAAACGTCGCAGGCTTTGTCCATTTGATATAGACTCTTCGCCGCTTGAGCCACTCGACTATTTTCTTACCAATAAGGGGAAACAATCCTAAAGCGGCAAACGATACCATCAGCCCCGGCGATAATATGTTACTGAGACTGTCGATTTTGGCCAGTTGGGTGCCTGCGTTGACATAGACGACGGTGCCCGCCAGCATGCCGACCTGACTGACCCAGTAAAAGGTCCGAGTACGAATCGATGTCAATCCCATTAACAGGTTGATCAGAAAAAAAGGAAAAATCGGCACAAGACGCAAGGTGAAGAGGTAGAAGGCGCCTTCCTGCTCGACCCCCTTATTGATGGTCTGCAGCCGGTCACCAAAACGGTTTTGCACACTGTCGCGAAAGACAAAGCGGGCAACGAGAAAGGCCAGCGACGCGCCGATGGATGAGGCAAAAGAAACAATCACAACCCCCCAGACTAGCCCAAATATGTTTCCTGCCGCCAAGGTGAGGACGCCAGCACCGTGAAGAGATAGCGAGGTGACACCAATATAGAGAGCAAAAAAACTAAAACCGGCCAGGAAGGGAGAACCGTTACGCCAGCCGTCCATCTGGGTTTGAGCCGCTTTGATGCCTTCCAGTGTCAGGTACTGGTTTAAATCGAAAAGCCAATAGGCAGATGCTGCAGCGACTACTATGCAGATAACCACATATTTTTTCATATTCTATTCTCCCGCTGATAAGATTATTGAGAAAGGGGATAACGAATCCCTTTACAATCTCAGTCGCAACAACGGGAGGATTACTTACAAAAAAAAGAACGGAAGTCGAAAAAAGATGGGAGGGCGATCAATCGTCGGTTTGATCGCCTTGTAGAGAGGATTAGTCCTTTGGTAGCGCGTCAATGAGTTTTTTTTCTATTCGCTCGCGGGCATCATCGGGCAGAGTTTGACCGGAGATATCTTCAGTTTCCTTGTCCCGGCGGAGAACTGATCGAATAAAAAGCAGTTGTTGTTCGTAACGCCTGCACAGGGAACACATCATCAAGTGAAACCGGATGCCCATGCGTCTGCTTAACGGCAGTTTCCGGTCCATGGACTCGGAGATCATGCCGGTTATTTTTTTACAGCTAAACATCCAGTGACGCATGAGGCCTCCTTTTACTTTTTACTAAACCAGTTTACTTCAAGACACCGCCTGAGGAGCATTCTGGCCCGGTAAAGTATAACCCAGCAGTTTTCTTTTCCTGTTTGCAGTAACTCACTAATTTCACTGGTCGTTGCTCCTTCTTTCTCGCGCAGGGTAAAAGCCAGTGACATCTTTTCAGGTATGTCTGCCAGGCAGCTTTGGATCGCAGCCATGAGCTCTTTCCCTTCAATTAGATTTTGTGGATCTCCGCCCCATCCACCCGGTTTAATTTTCCATTTCTCATGCTCAGTAAACAGGTTGTCCAGGTTATAAGGAAAATCATCAATATTTTCATCACGCTGCTCAGGTTTCAGCTTTCGGTAATAATCCATTATTTTGTGTTTCATGATACCGGTCAGCCAGGTTTTTACAGTGGACTGCCGGGAAAACCCCTCACGAGAGCGATAGGCGGCAAGCAAAGTCTCCTGAACCAGATCTTCAGCGGCAAAGGAGTCTCTAACCCGGGCCCGGGCAAACCGGTACAATGCGTCACCGTATTGGTGCAACCAGGTTATGGGATCATTATCCGTTCTGATTTCAGCTGCCATAGTTCCCCTATGTTTTCATGATTTTTCCTAACATATCATGAAAACACACCAGAATCCCAGCCTTTTTTACCGACTTGTCAGCCTCCAGGTTATAAAACAATACTATCTGTATTTCCAAAGGCTCGGGGGCTCTCCTTCATTGACACAGATGAATTGCTGTTACTGTATATGTCGGGGAGGGAGAGAAAACCTTACAGATTATCTTGTTTTTTCTGGATATGGGTCGACGAAGAATCACTCCATAAAAATGTATGGGGATCAAAATCATATTCGAGAGTCGGTTTGATAATCTGAAAATATGGTGAAACGTCAAAGTCTCTGGGAGTGAATAGGCTGTTATGCCGGATATGATGCATCTCCTTGTAACAGGCCAGACAGGCTGGATCGTTTGATTGCTGCACAGCAATTTCAGGCAAAATTGGATACTTGATCGATTGAAAGGCCTGGGCAATGAGAGAAGAACAAATCGCCCGGGTGGGATCCGCACTGCCCAGGGACAGCAAACGTCTTCTAAAATGCACCGGAACGGGAGGTACAGGAAGGAGGTATTTGGCAAGGTCGATTATATTTCGCAGATCATATTTATAACCAAGTCGCGAAACAACGTATTGGACGACCTTATCGATTTCATTTCGACTCAAGCCTACAGGACGGCAGATACGCGTATGGAAAAGGGTATACTTAGACAACTCCACACTACGAACCCCGTCATTAATATCAGCTTCAACAAGGACAGGTTGCTCTTCCCCCTCTGCGACAGTCGGCAGTGCGTCACCGACAAAAAGAGCGGCATGCGACCAGCTTGATTGGGTCAGGTATTTGATTGCTGTACTGAAGACGCTGTTCCCTTCAACAAGTAAAACGTCTCCTGCACGCAAACTGCCTGAAAGTTTATCAGGGGTACTGGTGGCAACCTGTTTACCGTCTTCTCTCGATGCCGAAAGATGACGAGCCAATTTTGCCCCAATTTTCTCAAGTATTTTCATTCAGTGTGACTTTGCAAATATTCTGGTTCATGTCAATTTCCAGGTGAAGCTTAAGTGGTCCATCTTAAAAAGATGGTAGGTTGAAAAAAGTAGTAATCAAATCTATTAAATTTTCAAATCGTTAATATAACTCTGTTTAGATATGATAGGCGTAAGCACCTCAACTTTTCCATTAACTGCTCGTTATTGTAGGGGACACTATTCACAAATAATTGCAAAAGCTACTCATCTTATGGTTAATATTGCCACTGCGAAGATAATCAGAGCGGTCTTCTACTTCAACAGAAGGTGTTTCCTGTCAGTTCGTAAGTGAACATGCCTAAAAAAATTGCTCAAGAAGGAGCAGTATGGGACGTTAAAAAATTCAAAATTATTCCCAGAAAACCAGCTGCAAAAGGAGCACTATAATTTATTGATGCTTCCAGATTATGTTCGCTGGTTACCTATAAAAGATTGTTGTGTTCGGTGCCAGTTCCCACGACATTATAGTTCAGTGCCGGATAGAGATTTCCACTGCCAATGAGAATGAATAGACAAGTCCAACATTATTCCTGTACCACTTGCAGTTAAAGGGGGTGCAGGTGCAAAGAAGGGGGCAGTCTCCTCGGGCCTACCGGATTTTTACAGGAGCCTTTTTTTTACGGCAGCGGGGTATATACTCGCCGCCGTTGCAGAATTTGGCCATCTTCGCGCCAGCTTCTGTTAGTGGAAAAGACCAACTGTGTTGGTTGCTGCCCTTTGCCCGGTGGGCTTCCTTGAATTTCTTGTACCTCCTTTTCCATGCGAGATCGCACCGTTTGCCAAGTTTAAGATGTGTCTTGTGGTCGACAGATTTAATAAAAGCGACTCTTCCCACGCAAGAGCAATCGAGCATTTTGCTGATCAAATATCCTGGCCGGGGATCTTT
>JBBRDD010000323.1:0-3706 GCA_038204235.1 Desulfobulbales bacterium | reverse complement strand
GCTACGGAAACAGATGCCCCGACCATCGGATTGTTGCCCATGCCGATAAGTCCCATCATTTCTACATGGGCCGGAACGGAAGACGATCCGGCGAACTGGGCGTCCGAGTGCATTCGCCCCATGGTGTCGGTCATGCCATAGGAGGCAGGGCCTGCGGCCATGTTGTCCGGGTGGAGGGTCCGTCCGGTGCCGCCGCCCGAGGCTACCGAGAAGTATTTCTTGCCTTGCTGGAGACACTCTTTCTTATAGGTGCCGGCCACCGGATGCTGGAATCGGGTGGGATTGGTGGAATTACCGGTGATTGAGACATCAACACCTTCCATATGATTGATGGCGACCCCTTCCCGGACATCATCGGCACCAAAGCAGCGGACTTTGCTGCGTTCTCCTGCGGAATATTTTGTTTCCGATACGACGCTCAGTTTACCCGTTGCATAGTCAAAACTGGTTTGTACATAGGTAAAGCCATTGATCCGGGAGATGATTTTCGCGGCATCTTTGCCAAGCCCGTTAAGGATGACTCGTAGCGGTGTCTGGCGCACCCGGTTGGCCGATATGGCGATGCCGATGGCACCTTCTGCGGCGGCAAATGATTCATGGCCGGCCAGAAAGGCAAAGCATTTCGTCTCTTCAGTGAGGAGCATGGCGGCCAGATTGCCATGGCCGAGCCCGACCTTACGATCGTCGGCGACAGAACCCGGGATACAGAAAGCCTGCAATCCTTCACCAAGTGTTGCCGCGATCTCTGCGGCTTTGGTCTGGCCTTTTTTGATAGCGATAGCCGCGCCCAGGGTGTAGGCCCAGACTGCATTTTCAAAACAGATCGGCTGGATACCTTTGACGATCTTTGCCACGTCCACATCATATCCCCGGCAGACTTCCCCTGCTTCCTCGAGGGTTTCCATGCCATATTTTTCCAGGACAGGAATAATCTGATTGATCCGCCTGTCATAACTCTCAAACAGTGCCATGTTCTTCTCCTTATTCCTTGCGTGGATCAATAGTTTTAACACCATCGACAAATCTGCCGTAAGTCCCGGAGGCATCTTGCAATGCCTGTTCGGCGGGCACACCTTTTTTGATGGCGTCCATCATTTTGCCGAGGCTGACGAAGGCATAGCCGATAATTTCATCGTTTGCATCAAGCGCGATGCTGGTCACATAACCTTCCGCCATTTCTAAGTATCTCGGGCCTTTGGCGCTGGTGCCGTACATTGTGCCGCAAACCGAACGTAATCCTTTGCCGAGGTCTTCCAGGCCGGCTCCGATGGGCAAACCACCCTCGGAAAAAGCGGACTGGCTGCGACCATAAACAATCTGTAAAAAGAGTTCACGCATGGCGACGTTGATGGCGTCGCAAACCAGATCGGTATTCAGGGCTTCCAGGATGGTTTTGCCCGGCAATATCTCCGAGGCCATTGCGGCCGAATGAGTCATCCCGGTGCAGCCGATGGTTTCGATCAGGGCTTCCTCGACGATGCCGTGTTTTACATTGAGGGTCAGTTTGCAGGCGCCTTGCTGCGGGGCACACCAGCCAATGCCGTGGGTGAGTCCGCTGATATCGCGTACCTCTCGGGCCTGAGTCCATGCACCTTCCTGCGGAATAGGGGCGGGACCGTGATTCGTCCCCTGGGCCACCCGGCACATCTCCTTTATTTCAGAAGAGTATTGCATTCTTTTCTCCTAGGCAAAGTAATCGTTTGGTTAATGATCTGCGATAATAAGGGAGACCAGGCTGGGTGCGTCGCATTTTTCAGAATGCGGCTTGCCACCTCCCTCTCTACGGCTGGTCTATTATAGTAGGATTGTAACAAATTACAAGAGTCGCAATAGGCGGGAAAGCTCATCCTTACCAGGCGCTTGACCAGGTAAAGATGAGCTTGAGCAGAGTTGGCAGTTACAGCTCGGTGAGACTGTCAAAGAGTGATCGATCGGCTTCGATCTTGGCCCGATTGCCGATAATGGCTCTATGGCTCCTGGGGATCATGTCGGCAAAAGCCGGAGCGAAACTGCGCAGGTCGGCAAGAGTCGTGGAGGTAATCTCTTTCAGGCGCTGCTGTTTATATTCAACATCGATTCCGTTCAGGTAGTCGTTTCTGGCGGTTGCGCCTTTGGCAGCGGCACTGCGCAGGGGATCGAAGCCGCCATACGTTCCGATGATGAGTTGCTCCATCACTTTGTCCGGTAAATTCAGGCCGGCGACGATATCCGGCACACCATTGTATGCATCATAGGTTTTTTTGACCTGCGGGTCACGATAACTGACAAAGGCCAGGTTGCCGCTGATCTGACCAAACTGGATAAAACAGCCATATGCCCCACCCAGCTGACGCACGGTGTTCCACAGGTAATCCCGGGAGAGATAGGTTTTCAGAACCTCGAAATGACCGTTATATCCCTGGCCCTTTGGCAGCAGGTTCCCCCCTTGAACGACAAAAACCACTTCTGCTGCGGTGACGAAGGCTTCATGGTCGGCTATTTGCACCTCAGGGAGCGGATATCTTGAAACCGGGGTGTCGGCCAGGGCATCGACCAGGCAACTGCCTGATTTTGCCAGGTGACCCAGTTCCTGACTATCCGCGGTCACGCCAAGCAACAGGTTGTTTCTGTTGAAGAGAAGAACAGATATATTTTTTAAAGCAGCCAGGAATTCTTCCTCTTTGTGTGCATAATTGAGGGCCAGGTCCTTTGTCGCCAGATACGAGGTAACTCCGTTAAACATTTCATTATATCTGCCCGCCATACTGAGATGGGCGAAAACACGGGTCGCCGGGAGGTTGTATCCTTCGCTCTGCACCGAGTGCTCCGCCCAGGCAAATTCGCGACCGACTATTTCTCGAATCCTGGCCCGGTCGGAGAATGAAACGGAGGAGAAGATCTCCGCCAGCAACTGCAGAGCTTGTTCGAGATACTCCGGCAGACATTTTAGATGGAGCCAGAAAACCGGCAGGGTTGTCTCCTGGTTGTTTCTTTTGGTGTAGCTCGTCAGGGAATGGGAAAAAGAACCGGTGCAGGTGGCAATTTCTTTGGCAAAATGCTGGTAATTGAGCCTCTTTGTGCCAATTTCGGTGACAATGGTACCGAAAAGATCGAGCCAGGGGAGAAGATCGGCAGGCAGGCAGGATATATCAAAACCAACGTCGAGATAAGAAATATGGTTGGTGGTCAGTTCACTGACGAGCACCTGCCTGCCAAACATTTCTGTCGGGACGAGGGTGTGAAAGTCGATATTCGTCGACAGGTCGGTAAGGTTCAACTGCGGCAGCAGCGCAAGCGTTTCAGCGCTGTTTGGCTGCTGCTGTTGCTCCATCAGCTGTTTTGTTCGATCTATCCTTTCTTTTTTCTGCTCGTCCGACACTGTTGCATCATATGCCGAGAGCCGCTGCTGTTCTTCAGCCTGGGTTTTTTGCTGTTTTTCCGGATCGGGTATCAAGGTCACGGTGACGGTTGCAGGATTGTCGAGCAGAAAAGTTTTGATTAATTCTTCAAAGTAGCCTTCGTTGAGTGCTTTATGGCGCAGAGTCTGAACCAGTTTTTCATTCATTAGATGGGCAACAGGATCTGTGTCATATTTCAGTCCGGTCATCGCCTTGCCGATAAGATCAAGTCCTCGCTGGGGTTTGCTTGCCTCTTCACGGAAATTGAACTCGAATTTGTTCAGCTCGGCCAGAACCAGGTCCCGGTCAAGACCCTCTGTCACCATCTT
>JBBRDD010000322.1:0-3728 GCA_038204235.1 Desulfobulbales bacterium | reverse complement strand
ATATCTAAACTCTTCCCGTTCTTCATTTATAAAAAAATGACGAAGTTAGTTAATGACAGGAACGCTGGTACAAAATACATTGCCACAATGTGGTGATTTGTTGTTGCGTAATTACAGTTACTTATATTGTTACCACTAACCATTTTCTATTACAATGAGTTCCTCGGCCAACCCCGGTAAACGTTAAGAAAGCCTGGAGAAGTGCATTGGAGGCCATTCTTTTCAGGCTTCTTTGAGAAAGCGTTTCCCTCTTACCTTACACACTACATTACAATATTTTTCCCGCTGCTGGTTACCTGCAGCCTGGCTTTGCAAGCAGCCCGTGCCGCAGCGAGGCGCGCAATCGGTATGTGAAGCGGTGAGCATGAACAATAATTCGAGCAGAGGTCGTGACAAAGTTTGATGGCTTGAGGTTCACCGCCATGCTTTCGAATGCATCATGCCATAATGGTTAATAACCAAAGATAATTTTACTCAGATGTTTCAGTTTTTGGTGGTTCGGCTGTAACACTGTCGCAGCAGTGCACTCTTGGGCTAATCTGAGTCAGATTATTAATGATGATCGCATCATGGATGGCCGATCGGACCAATAATGGTGTTGAGCCAGACTCATCCTTAAAGGCTGACGGTGGGCTGTGTCCTCTTGGATGCCGGAGGAGGCATTTTTCCTGGCGTTGCCCGGGGAGTAGGTTCGGGAGAGAGGATTTGGTCTCGATAATCGACTGACTTCCGAAATTGCAAGACCCGGAAAGGTTTTGACCTATGTCAAGGCGATTTGATCAACCGTGTTCTATTGTAAGGTTCATCACAAAAGCACCTAAAAGTGCAATGACCAAACAGCAAATTACAATAACAGGAGTATGATATGTCAGGATGCGGTTGCGGATGTACCAGTAATAATGGTGGGCCTTTTTCTAAAGGAAAAGAGTTGGTCGAATTTGTATTTCATGCTCATGGCGGTACTGTGAGGGATCAGAAAATTCAGCAAGGCCCCATCGAAACGGTTTGCCAGGGTTGTAAGGCAGCCTTTATTCTGGAAACGTATGTCGGAGTGTGTCCGCAATGTGGCGGCGTGCATGCGGTGGCCCCCATGAGTCCGACAGCCGAGAAAATCCAGTATGCGGGGCGTGACTACCTCTTGCCGTCCTGATGAGATCGTGCGCTCTTGTTTGGTTTGCGGAATATTATTCCTGCGGCAAGAGCGCAGGCTGTTTGGTGAGAAAATGGTTCGTCACGTCGAACGTAATCTTGACAAGCCTTCTCATGGAAGAAATACGGGCTTGGGCATAGGTGCCAATATTATTAACAGCATAGAAAAACCTTTATTGCCATAGCTCAAGGAGCAGGCCGTCGACGCCGAAAACAGGGTCGGTAGTTGGCAGGTACACCTGGGCGATGTTTCTATCCGCTTGTGGCCGCTCTTCTGGTTTTCCGTACATCATATCTACAGGCTGGCCGACAGGATAGCCACCGACCACCTTGAAATCTGAGGATTGCCCTTTGTTGCAGTGGGACACCCCGGCGGGGATTATAATTACATCTCCCTTCTCCGCCTCCAGGATTTCTCCCTGAGGACCACCAAAACAGGCACGCACCCACCCTGAATATACCCCGAGGACCTCGTGTGCCCTGGAGTGATAGTGGTGGAAATCATAGAGACCATTGCGCCAGGCAGCCGGCCAGCTGTTGTCACTGAATATTTTTTCAAAATACTCCGGTACGATCCGGGCATCCTTGAGCGGGGATTTAAAAACCACCAGGGGCAGATTTTCATTATTGGGAAAAAGGCCAGACTCGTGAAATATTCGGGAAATAAAACGAACATCTTGATTTGTCATGATCTTTCCTTCTCTGAGTATTGCAGGGGATAGACGCGTTCCGCCTGAAAACAATCTTATTCATTCTGCCGTTGAATCCCGGCTTTCTCTCTGTCTGTCGGGGTTCGCTCAGTCGTCGACGTGGTCCACATCGATCTGGCCGGTCATTTTTCGTCGGATAATGGACCAGCACATCCCGATGGCGAGGATAAGCGAAAGTATTACAAGTACTATCCAGATAATTGTATCTTGTGAGTCCAGGCTGAACCAGCCCTGATCCACCATCAACCAGACCAGGCATCCCAATACGGCTGCGCCCAGAGTAATGCCGAGCCAGCCCATCGACTGGAACGTGGCGCGGAGATATATGATCCAGCCGATCAGCAGAACGAGCCCCACCAGGGCCACCACCGGCCCAAAGTGGGTACTTCTGGCAAGTACCCAGCTGACGTAGGAATACGCGGTGGGGTTGTATGATCCCAGCACCAGAACCAGAGCAAAAAACCAGCGTCCGATAAAACTGCCTGCAGTAAATGTCTGCGCCATTGATGTGACTCCTTTCCTTCTTTATACCTGTGCCGCGATTTGATCGGCCAGCCGGCAAAGACTTGCTGAATTTTCAAGACCATCCAGCAAGCGCTGCGGAATACCGGAGATTCCAGTTTGTGCTCCGACCAGCGCCCCGGTGAGGATTGCCCGTGCCTGGTTTTGCCCGCCGCCATTGACGGCATGGAGTATGGCGGACTCGAAGTCGTCATGAAACCGCGCTGCCAGGTAGTAGGCCGCCGGCAGTTGATGGTAGATCGCGCAGGGCATGCCATAAACGAGGGAAACCTTCCATGCAGGCTCGATCCTGATTCCCGGATCAGCGGCAGCTGCAGCCATGTAGGATGGCGTCAGCAGGGCGTCGGGCGAGGCAAAGCGTCCTGCACGGCTTGGTTCGGGGACTCCAGGTTTGGGCGCCTGCAGATTTTCACTGGTGACCGCATGAAAAGGCAGCTCACCGGTTTTGACCAGCTGCATTAATTTGGCGGACAGCTTCGTGTCGAGCGGGTGCCCCTGAACCAGCATGGCGAGCACCGCACCGTAGGCGACAGTCATTGAGACCACGGTGTCGTCGGCCTGCGTCAGGACAGTGTTACCGGTCACCGCGCCGGCCATTTTTCCTGGTTGCTGGGCATAGCAGACTGCAATGGCAAGGGTGCGTTCGATTGCCTCTGTGGTATCGGCATGGCCACCGGTCTGGTTCCAAGGCAGCTTTTGTTGTACGCGCCGTTTCCAGGCCTCCCGAATGGACTGACTGGTATACCCTCCCGGTCCATTCATCGGGCTGCCGTCGAGTAATGGAAAAAGCTCTTCATCCAGTCTTCGGCAAAAATCAGTCTCATCGTAGCCGCCGCAATCTCCCAGCGACTGCAGCATCAAAGTGAGAATATAGCCAGCCTGGGAAAGTTGTCCGGCTTTTTGTCCGCTATGGTAGCGGTCTGGTTTGGGGTCGGTATAGTCCGTGATCCATTCGCCGTAGTCGCGGCGCAGCTCTGACAGATCATAATACCAATGCGGGCCGAGAGCGAGGGCGTCGCCGATCAAGGCACCCATGATGGCGCCGGTTGCGCGCTCCTGAATCGTTGTGTCTTGCATCTTGCCATCCTTATAGTGAGTGTTCCGATATTTTTCTCTGCATGTATCCGGCAATAGTAACCATCTTTGTAGATGGACTCAATTTCTTCGGATTATTCTTTATTGTTCATGCCAGCAAATTGACAAGTTTATCAATTGAATTAGCTTCTTTCTGTAAGTGTTTCATAGCAATAAACAACCTCACCCAATACTCATATTTATTTTTTATCACTGCAGAACCCATGAGGAGTTGCCTGTGCGATATACTGGATTATTTGCCCCTTTAGTCAC
>JBBRDD010000321.1:0-3753 GCA_038204235.1 Desulfobulbales bacterium | reverse complement strand
CCATTCCGAACACGGAAGTTAAGCTCTTTAGCGCCGATGGTACTGCACGGGCGACTGTGTGGGAGAGTAGGTCATCGCCGTTTTTTATAAAACAAAAGCCCCAGCAGATTCCTGCTGGGGCTTTTGTCGTTCTATACATTGTACCTCTCTAGTACTCCTGTTCTTTGTATTCAGCATCTTCAATCAGATAAAATCGTTTGATTTTATAGGCAATTTATCAATATTTTGCTATAGTACGCCAGTATTGGGGTGAGGCTGATACATTTCTAAATAGATTCTCGTTGGTATTTCTCTTCGGGTTTTGGTTTTTTTCATTCCTGCTATATAGGTGAAAATATGTCCCTTATCCAGACGAAAAATAATGGCACCAGTCGAATCACCACAGTTAGAGTCTGTGAGATCGACAAACTTTCCAACCAACTGCTTGATCTAGATCTGGAGCTTAATTCAAATATCCCCACCACTCTGTGGATCAGCGATCTGCACGGAGAAGGCGACCGTTTTAAGTCAATACTCCGAGGCAGATTTGGCATGTTGTATCAAACATGCAGAGAGGCTTTACCCAATACCTTCACTTCTGAAAAAATCCAGTATCTGACGAAAATTATCAGAAAACAACAATATTTTGATGATGAAGATATCCACATGGATATGCAGGACGTAATACTCTGTCTCGTCGGAATATTGAAATATAAACTAACCAATATTCGATCTCAGGAGCGCGAAGTATTCCGTCCTGAATTCCGGGATGTCATCAATCGCCTTCTTGCCGGGTTACCAGTACCGGATCCAATTTTTGAAGAGCCGATAATATCTGACAGGTTGATCTCGCATTTATCCCATGCTATCCGCCAGGTGTTGCTTGATCGCATTCAAGTCCTCGGGGATGTCTTCGACAGGGGGCCTCAACCGGACAAGATTCTCAGAATTCTCTCTTCCCACTTCTATCGAAACGGGGTTGATTATGTGTATGGTAATCACGATATCCTCTGGATGGGCGCCGCATCTGGAAATCGCTCGCTGATCGCCGAGGCATTGCGTATTACCTGCCGCTATGATCATTTTGAGTTCCTTGATCGATTGCGCTTTGATACGTCTAAGCTCGCCGATTTTGCCGAACGGACATATCCAGTCGATAAAGTAACCGGCAATTTCAAGGCAAAAACCGATAAGGGCCGGTGTATGGAAAAGGCTTTAACGGTCATCCAATTTAAACTTGAAGAACAGACCATTCGTGACTTCCCACAATATGAGATGACTTCCCGCCTCTGGCTCGACCGACTGGTGGACATGCTCAAAACTGGGCAGACCAGCGGGCTGAACGATACATACTTTCCAACTCTCAACTATGATAATCCAGGGGAATTGACGGATGAGGAAACGCTGATAATAGATGACCTGGTCATTCAGTTTTCCACCAATCGCCACCTTAAACGTCTACTTCAATTCCTTTTTACCAAAGGTAAAACGTATCATATTCAGAATAATTTCCTAAATATTCATGCCCTTATTCCGTCAACATCCGACGGTGAATTTGAAGAATTCCTGGCGAGAAAAGGGAAAGCCCTGCTTAATTTTATCCAAGAAACTATTGCCAGAGTCGGCGACAATTATCTCCATGGCCAAGTTCAGCGACAGGAAGATCAGGCCCTGTTCTTCTATTTGTGGTGCGGTCCCAAATCGCCGTTTTTCGGCAAACATGCCATGAAGACTTTTGAGAGATATTTTCTAACAGATAAAGCCACGCATACTGAGCGAAGTCTTTTCTGGCAGGACAACATGCAGACCGATGCCTTTAAGAAAAAGTTACAGCAGGAATTCGGGGTACAGCGAGTAATTTTCGGGCATACCCCGGTCAATTATAAAAAAGGGCTCCACATGGCCAGCGAGGATGGCGTGGCGATTAATGTCGATGGTGGATTTGCCGCCGCGTATTATAACAGGGGCCATTCTCTGGTCCATACGCCGCATCAGTTATACGGTATTATTCTCCCGACTCCGGATGAAATGAAGGAGGCGGAAAAAAAACTTGAATCGGCACCTCTTGATATCGAACTCATCGATGAATTCCGTCGACCCATGAAAATTAGGGACACTATAGCCGGGAAAAAACTCATCCAGAAGCGAGACGCTATTATGCTGCGCTTATCGGAATTGCGAGAACAGAACGGTTATCACTCATCAACCTTATAAACCTTTTCTAAAAGACTGTCATGGATACTAACTACGGAATGGAAATTGTCCGGGCCACGGAGATTGCCGCCTTAACAGCTGCGCGGCTACAGGGTCTTGGCGACCATATTGATATCCTTAATCAGACCCGTAAAGCGATCACCAAGACCTTGAATCGCCTGGCAATAGAGGGTGTGCTGATTAATGACCGTTTTGACAAACGTCCCGAAGCCTTTCAGTTACCAGCCATTCTCGGCAAGGGTGGCGAAAAAACCGATATCATGGCAATAGCGCTTGAAGCCTATCGCTCTGCAGCTGACGGCAAAAATAACTCAACCTCTTTTGCGGTAATTGCCAAAGCCGGCTCCATACAATCGGTTCCCAATCTCAATATGTATAAAATTGCCGTGGGCCCGCAGGTTGGTGAGGTTATTGACATCAATCAGCCACCCATCTTGAATGTCAAACGGGTTGCCAGAGCACTCAAAAAATACACCGAAAATGTGACAGTCTGTATCCTCAACCAAACACGACACCGACAGCTGATCAATGAGGTGCGAAGCTGCGGCGCCCGTATTAAACTCATCGATGAAGGTGAAGTGTCCGGTTGCCTTGCTGCGATAACCGGGGAAAAAGCCGATATTTATATTGGCTACGGTTATGCCCCGGAAGCAGTGCTGGTTGCCGCTGCTATTAGTTGTTTAGGTGGTTATTTTGAAGGCAAAATCTTTTATGAGAATGATCGAGATAAAAAAGAGGCAATAAAGCACGGCATTACTGATTTCGATAAAATTTTTCGAGCGCAGGACCTCATCCGAAGTAAAGAAGTAGCCATAGCTGCGACCGGTATCACCGATGGGGAATTTCTTGAAGGAGTTCGCTTTACCCCCAATGGTGCGATAACAAGATCTTTTGTTGCCCGTGGAGAAACCCACACCGTGCGACGACTCGAGACCCGCCATTTCTTCGACTTCAAGCCTGTATTTTAACTGTACCGACCATTCGATGTTACCTCAAAAATTATGTCGATTGATACATTTATATTGCCCATTTGCTCCTCTCTGTCTTACCACGGTAAACGGGAAATACGCCGAGGTTCATTTTAATACTCGCTTGTCGGGTACTCCTGTCAGTATCCCCTTGAGGGGGATAAGTACCTTGGCGGTGAGTCCAGGCTTCTGACATCAACATTATCTCAGAAATTCTTGTTGTTATCGCAGCTTTCAGGGAGTAAGGCACTAAAAATCTCGTTGCTGAAAAAATCCTCAGCTGGCAATCAGCAGGAATTTGCAGATACCGCCATAAAATTCATCAAATAATATTTATAAATACCTCTCAAGTTTTGTAAGGAAAAATGCCATGCAAGTTACCCAACCCCAGAACGCCATACTGCAAAGAGACAAAACAACCTATGCGATAGTGCCTCGTATTCCCGGCGGTCTGCTCAACCGCGACCATCTGCGCGCCATCGCCGACGCGGTAGAAAAATACGACATTCCGATCGTCAAACTCACATCAGGTCAACGCATAGCCCTGGTCGGTCTGAAAGAAGAAGATCTCCAGAACGTCTATCAAGATCTC
>JBBRDD010000320.1:0-3782 GCA_038204235.1 Desulfobulbales bacterium | reverse complement strand
TAGCTGTACTGCAGCAGGGTCATTTTGAGGTTGTTGATATTCCGCTTGCTGATTGGCAGGATATCCCAGACTCTTTCCTGTGCATTGCCGAAAATATACAGAAACAATCTGATCAATACGGCCGATGCCATGGTGTATGCGGCAATATAATGGATATACCGCATCGTTGCCATCGGAAAGCTTGCGCTTCCTTCGATCATGGTGTTTGTCCACGGATTGTTGATGTAAAAGCCGGTGACTATCAGAAAAACGATAGACAGGGCAAACATCCAGTGGAACAGCCGGAGCAGCACGCTCCAGCAGTAATGTCTTTCATAAGTTGCCATTCTTATAACCTCCTACGGCTTTTGCCGGAAAGAAAAGTTTTGAGTAATGTGAAATCAGGCTTACAGCGCTTTCACTTTCATAACTTCCTTACCTTCTGGGTCCAGCATATGGACGGCGCAGGCAATACATGGATCAAAAGAATGCACAGTACGAAGAACCTCGAGAGGTCGTTCGGGGTCAGCAATCGGATTGCCCATAAGAGATGCCTCATAGGGGCCGAGCTGTCCCTCCGCATCGCGCGGACCTGCATTCCAGGTAGAAGGTACGACACACTGGTAATTCTTAATCTTGCCGTCCTGGATGACAATCCAATGCGACAGCAATCCACGTGGTGCTTCATGGACACCGACACCGCGCTGCTCTCCTTTGGGGAAAACCGGTGGATTGAAGATCTCGTAATCCCCGGTGGCAATATTATTGACCAGCAGTTCCCAATGCTTGAGGGCGAGGTCCGCCATCATTCCGGCGCGGACTGCGCGGGCGGCATGGCGGCCGATGGTACTGTGCAGGATATTCGGTCCTACAGTTACGCCAGCAACTGCACTGATGCGGCTGAGACAGGCATCAATACTCTTCACTGTCAGTTCGTGTCCCTGGGCATAGCCGACAACCATCTGGGCCAGAGGGCCAACCTGCATTGGTTTACTCTGGAATCGTGGGGCCTTGAGCCAGGTGTACTTGCCATCATCCTGGAAATCGGTGTATTTAGGATCGGTGGAAGATTCCCATGGGTGCTTGGACCAGTCGCCGTCATACCATGCCTTGGCGATGGATTCCTCGACATTTTCCTTAAAGTATGGATCAGCCAGGCCGGTGATCGGTTTGACAGTGGCGAGGTCGCCGCCAAAAACGGTTCCGCCGGGCAGATCGGATTGGGTTCCGGCCGCGTCAAGGAACATATCCGGTGCGGCAAGATAGTTGGTAACTCCAGCGCCATAGGGGAGCCAGTCTTTATAGAGAGCGCCGATTGCAACAACGTCGGTGATGTATACCATCTGGATAAAGCTCCGCACTTCTTCTACCAGCTGCTTAATGTAGTAGAGGCGTTCCATGGTCACCGCAGTCTCGTTCTCCGGGTTGATATTGGTGGTAACCCCACCAACCGCGAGATTCTGGATATGCGGATTTTTGCCGCCGAGAATGGCCAGGGCCTGGGTGGCTTTGCGCTGATAATCAAGGGCTTCGAGGTAATGGGAGACCGCCATGAGATTGGCCTCTGGCGGCAGTTTCATGGCCGAATGGCCCCAATATGCATTGGCAAAAGGCCCGAGCTGGCCGCTGGCCACCAGGGTTTTGAGCTTATCTTTCACTGCAGCAAAACGCTTGGGACTGTTGCCCGGCCAGTCTGACAGGCTGTCGGCCAGTTTGGCGGTGGCGACAGGATCCGCGTCAAGGGCGGAAACAACATCAACCCAGTCGAGGGCGGACAACGCGTAAAAATGGACAATATGGTCATGCAGACAATGAATGGACTGGACCATGTTACGAATCAACTGAGCATTGAGAGGAATCTCCAGGCCAAGGGCGTTTTCGACTGCACGAACGGAAGCCAGGGCGTGGACCGTGGTGCAAACCCCGCAGATTCGCTGGACAAATACCCACGCATCGCGAGGGTCCCGGCCTTTGAGAATGTTCTCTAGACCACGATACATCTGGCCGGAGGACCACGCCTTGGTGACCAATCCTCCGTCAACTTCAACATCTACTCTTAGGTGACCCTCGATCCGGGTAATCGGATCAATGGTAATTCGCTGAGCCATGTGTACAACCTCCATATAAGATAGGACAACCTGCCGCCGTAAAGTTATCTGCTTTCAGGCGTCGGTGAAAATATTATCGCCAATGAACTGCTTTCTTATGCGTCCCCGCTCTTCTTGCCTTTGATGATTCGTTTTCCGATGCCGACTGCGGCATGGATGCCGACTGCGGCGGCAGTAACGCCTAAAACGGTTTTACCAACCTTGTCGGCACTTGCAACGATACCGGCGGAGGGGATTTTTACCATCGGCAGTCTCTCGTTGAATGGAGTCATGGTATCCCAGAAATTTGGTTCGGTACATCCAAAACAACCGTTGCCTACGCTGACCGGCCAGACACCGACGTCGTTGAAACGGGCGGTAGGGCAGTTGGAAAAAGTCTCCGGACCTTTGCAGCCGACTTTGTAAAGACAGTAGCCGAGCTTATGGAAGGCATCGCCGTATTGTTCAACAAAACGACCTTCGTCAAAGTGGGCGCGGCGTTCACACTGGTCGTGAATCCTGCGTCCATAGGCGAAGAGTGGTCTGTTCAAGTTGTCCAGAGCGGGCAGTCTTTTGAAGGTTAAATAATGAAGAACGGTACCGAGGAAAGAAACCGGGTTAGGCGGACAGCCTGGAATGTTGACAATAGGTACGCCGCTTACCAGATCCTGTACTCCGACGGAACCAGTTGGGTTTGGGGCTGCAGCCTGTACGCCGCCAAAGGTTGCGCAGGTGCCGATAGCAATGATTGCCGATGCCTTTGGGGCAACCTCGGCCAGGATATCCATGGCGGTTTTTCCGGCAATCTTGCAGTAGATGCCGCCGTCCTTGGTGGGGATTGCGCCTTCAACAACCAGAATAAACGGATGGTTGTCAACAGTGTCATGCAGATTTTTTTCTGCCTGATGTCCTGCGGCAGCCATGACGGTCTCATGGTAATCAAGGGATATAATATCGAGTATCAACCGGGCAAGATCTGGATGGGAAGATCGCAATAAACTCTCTGTGCAGCCTGTGCACTCCTGGAAATGGAGCCATATAACGCGGGGGCGCTCAGCGGTTGCAGCCGCTTCGACAAGTTTGGGGATCATCGTCTCGGACAATCCCAGGGCGGCTGCCGCCATTGTGCACCCCTTGAGGAATCCGCGTCGATTAAGCTGCGGGTCCAGCATCTTGTTTACTGTGTCTGCCATGTCAACCTCCTATTGCTGTGTGACAACAAATGTGCGCAAGCGCGCGATTGTTCGGCGGTACGTTTAGCCGATAAAGAGAGTCTATAAAAATAAGGTATAAAACGTCAAGCCGGCTGGCTTGATTATTTTCTGGTGATTCTATAATTTTTGATTTACGACAAAAAACATCATTGAACAGTCGAGAAACGCAGAGAGACTTGACGGCCGTCACGCAACAAGACCAGCTGGGTGTGCTGTGCCCAGTTTTGTCTGGGGCCTGCTTGAGGTCTGGGTGAAACAGAGAGCTGATCTTTAGAGGTGAGACAGGTGTGCTGCACTGCTTTGCTGGGAGCAAGGCATAAGTGGGTGAGGCAATATTTTGAAAAGTTCTTTTCGCCATTGTGCAAAGAGTGCGCCGTGGTTTTGAGTGTTGGCACTGGATCTATTGTGCAAGCCCTATCTCCATTAGAGAAAGTGGTTATGAATAACACCACACTGTGACGAAATCAAGACCATTTTACAAGTATGTCGATTATCTTTCCGG
>JBBRDD010000319.1:0-3833 GCA_038204235.1 Desulfobulbales bacterium | reverse complement strand
GTGAAGTCGGTAGAGCGAACGAGGCAATTTACACCGACCTCGGGTTCATCGGCAAAATTATGGAACATCAGTACCCGTTTGCAACGCCGGTACGTTCGAACTTCGAAGGTTGCGCGATAAGACGAATGTGGGTCGTGCCGTACGTTCCAGACCCTTGGTTCTGCCATGGGAAGTGGTTTCGACGCATCATGTTCGCCATAGTCAAAGACCACTTCGAAATACCAATCCTTGCTGCCTTCAAGCCATGGTTTTGCGGGATCTGGATCGGCGGCACCTGGTGGCAGAGGCCAGGGTTTCGCTGCGTCAAGGACGGGGAAATATGGAACCTGATTCCCGTAGCGGATGCGTTTGAGATAACGATTTGTCGATCGGCTCTGCTCATTGCGATTGCATTCGTTAACCTGGAATTGTGAGGGATCGTCAAAGTCTGAATTCTCCGCCTTATACCCGTAGGCGATGACGTTACCCTTGTCGTCGTAGCTTTCAGTTATCAACCAGGAGAAAATGCGCGACGGAGTGGAAGGATCGGCAATCCTACTCTGGCTCGTTTTGCCATACCAGGTGGTGATGTTGTCCCTGGAGATCGAACGCCAGAAGGTGTCCTGGGGATCAGTTGGATTGGTCCAGCGCTCGATGCGCGCAAACAGACCTTCTGTCCTGGGGCGGTATTGGCAGATACGATACGGGATGCCGTTGACGATACGCGGCGGAGATGTGGTGTCACGGCTCCATGTCCGAGAAGGATTCTCTGACAATACGCGCACCAGATCTTCGGTGCCGGACAGGATAAAAACATCGGACTCCTCTGCATCCTGGTAGAGGGGTAGGCCTTTATCGGTTTTTCGTGTGATGGAGGGAAGCGAAAGCGACCAGCCGAACCCGAAGGGTCCGTTGCCGGTACCGGAGTCGTAAGAGAGCGCCAGTTGCGGCCCGAAACCAGAACGACCGGGGCTCGTAGCGATTGGTACCGACATAGAGCCCGTTCCCGTCACTGGGTTGGCCGCGAATTTCTCGCCGATGCCGCTGATGGCACCACCGCCTTTAGGCAGGTTTATAGAGGGAATCGCAGACTTTTCAGAACCTGCGGCATTCTTACCGGCTTCAATCCCGTCATTGTTTAGAGACATACCGTTCCCCACAATATGAGATCAATACTATCTCAATCTGTTTTCCTCAGGTCCACCAACATGCTCAGGACACAACAAAAGCAATAAAGACAACATGTTCAAATGATACTGCTCTATGTTCTTTAGAGAAAATGTCAGAAGACCTCAGGTCTGGCAGGAATGGTTTTTGAAGATCACGAAAGGATTTCGTGGGCAAAGAAATTTTAACAAAAAAAGCCAAATTAGAATCGACAGCAATTACAGGCAGGTTAACTATCAACAACAATGTTATTCTCTAACAATTGTGTGTTTGCTATGACCTGATACCCACTCATAGTGGTGCTCTTGCAGATCTACCCAATCCAGTTTTTTGTGATCTAAAAATAATCATACATACTTGCGAAAAATAGTACCTGTTAAAAATAAATAGAACTACTGTGAAGGGAGTCAAGAAGTAGTCTCAAAAACCTATCAACATAAACAGGTCTTCTTGACCTTTTGAAAAGTAAGATTTTCCTGACAGAAAAAAATAATCTAAAACCAAAGATGGTTCCAGATTATCCCATCCACTCACTTTGAGTCGATCGCACCCCGAGACTGAATTTTACCGATTTCCACCATCGTTTCGAGTCTGACAACTCTGTCGTTGATCTTACGGATGTCCAGATCCATCCGGTCAACTTTGGTGATGAGGCCGGTAACCCGGTCATTCAAAAGAATACCCGACCGTAATGCTTCCATTATTTTTTCACTGACACCCATTATCACGCCTCCAGCAGCAGATGTGTTTCGTCGAGCCTCTTTTCTAATTCGTCTATTCTTTTGCAGAGCTCTTTTGTGGTGGTGATCATTGTCTCAGCCAGGGCCTCCAGTAATATTTCATCATCTGTTGTTGGCTTATCGGCAAAGGAACTAACTGCTTCCCTTACGACCTCCGCAAAGGATACTTGTTTAGCCTTAGCTATTTTGTCGACCTCTTTAATCATAGCTGGCGGCATCAAGATTGGTTTTCGAAGCATTGGTTCTTGTCGTACTGTTGCGCCCATGGCTGTCTCCTTGTGCTGGTTTGATATGAGCAAATTCCATATACTCACAATATAGCGCATGTGCCACACATGCACAAGTTAACATTTGGGAATATCGACTGTCTATGCGATTATAGTTAGTCTGCCATGGGCCCATCTTGATCGCCAAGAATAGCTTCGAGTTCTTCAAGAGTTACTTGTAGCTCAACAGGGATCTCCTGCTCTTTGACTACAGGTCTACCTTTTTCCGCAATGATTTCACCAAGAGAATACGTAGCGAGCGGCCGGGCAAGGTTGTGTAATCCGGAGAGATGCGCACGATGGCTTTGTAATATATACTCGTTCAAATTTTCAAACTACTGTTTAAGTAATTGTGGGTTTTTCGAATAGTACTTTTTGCACTGCTGATTTAATCACTCCATCATTAAGTGGATGTAAGCTGATCGATCTTGATCGCGATTTCAAAAAAAGCTGTATTTGTCGTTCCGGCCAAGATATCCGCTCAATATGGGTGCCAAAATATCGCCCATCTTCTTCCGCTCGCCGAATACACTGTTCGTACATCTTCTCGAAAAGAGCTCCGTCCGTAGTCTTTCGTTCAAGAGCAACACCGATGTCAATGTCATTGATTTTATCTCGCTCGGAAAGATAAGAGCCGAACACCACAACTTTTACAACCTCATATATGTAATGACTGGAAGAGTTAATTATTTCAACACGTTTAAGGAATTCTTCGATCTTTTTGTCTGCTGTTTTTCGAAGAATCGGCTTTGCAGCCGAAGCTAATGAAAAGGTCCGCCCTGCTGTAGTCACTTCCCAAACCCTCTCTGTCTTGAAGTCTAGCAGTTCGATATATTCACAGCTCTGCAGTTCTGCCAGGACAGCAGCCACTGTTTGATCATCTGTCTTCAAAAGGCGAATGGCATCACTGCCAATGAATAAACGGTCCTTCACTTTCGCAAGAAAGTACTCGCACGGTAACAGCCGAAATGCCGGCAATTTTTTGTGTTTTGTCTATGCGCACATCAGATTGTGATAGTTGCCTTGAATTTCAAGAGAGCAAACATAAAAAGAATCATGGTTTCTTATTCACCTTCAAGCATAAAAGCAAACCTCATCTCTTTCAATGCAGAACATAAAAGAATATCACTATTATCATAAAAATTCTGTTGTTCTGTGGGTAACCTGAAACCCAATTTTGATTGAGTCAACTTGGTCAGTTGGTTTTCAGTTATATACTACTCTGAGAGGGCCAATATTAATTTAACCTGAGGAGGTACGATGATGAAAGTATCCCAAGCTGTCCGTTACCACCTGGAATACCATAGGGCCAATTCTCAACAAAATACCCTGAGGTGTGTGGAGTTTGTTTTACTAAAATTCCACGATCATTTCAGAGAAAGGGCGCTCGAATCTGTATCTGAAGAAGATGTACTGTCGTTCCTGAGCACGCTTACACTTAACCGAAAACAGACCACAAAACGTAACCGCTACTCTGTCCTTTCCTCATTTTACAATTTCACCATCAGTACAACGCAACCCGACCTGAGAAACCCTTGCAGCAACTCTGTCATTAAGAAAGCCTTCAGGCAACCCCAACCAATTCAATCACGGATATTGGATAAGGACACCATAGATGAAATTATTTTCCGGACAATGAGTACTCGAAACAGACTTATGCTGGAGTTGATGGCCCGAGCAG
>JBBRDD010000318.1:0-3844 GCA_038204235.1 Desulfobulbales bacterium | reverse complement strand
AGACATTGAGAAGGTCTTCGACCCCTTTTTCACCAAAAATTTTATTGGTCGCGGTTTGGGGCTTCCCTTGGTCCTTGGAATCGTGCGGGCTCATCACGGGGCTGTCACAGTTGCAAGTAAAGTTGGCGATGGCACCACCATTAGGGTCTGTTTTCCGGTTTTTGACGGGAAGGTTTTACTATAACCGGACGATGTATAATGAGTCCGGCAAACCATTAGGGGGGTGACCATTCCTAAGGTAATTCTTGCCTATCGAAGTCCCAGATCAAGTTCCCGGAAATTATACCGTCTTACTGTATATTACTCATTGGGAGAAGTATATAGAATCTGAATAATAACTTTGAATCCCAATCGGGTTTCGCCGGTTTAGCCCGCAGTTGCGGCCGAATTATAGTTGTGAATGATAAAAGTTTAATCTCATCAGGAGGTTTGTTATGAAATGGACAGGTATTTATCTTCTTGGTTATGTAATCTTGATCGGAGGTATCCTTGCCGCGCTCTGGAAATTGGGTGTTCTGGACAGCGTCGGTACGATATGGATCTTGATCGGAATCGTTATCGCGCTCGGTATTGGCATCATGCTCGCAGTCTCCAGTAGCGGAAGCAAAGAAAATATCCAAATCGACCGGAAGTGATTGATGTCAGAAGCCCGTATCTGATATGCACGTACAAACGGAACAGAAATTGGGTGTGACGGCCACTACATTCCGGCCCATTATGGAGAGCCTCCTATGGAGAGTGAACGATCCCCTGCGATGGGTGAAGAGAACACAATAAAGCCAGGGCAGAATCAACAGATAGCGCCAGCATTTTTTGCTATTCTGGACGTTATTCTGAGCTCGATCCATAAACCAGTTCTGGTGCTTGATGCCGAGTTGAAAGTGATGCGAGCCAATCATGCTTTCTATCGAACCTTTCAAGTCGATGCTGATGAAGCCGAAGGGATGACAATATATGATCTCGGCGACCGGCAATGGGACATCCCCAGACTGAGAGAGCTGCTGGAAAATATCCTTCCTGAAAATTCAAAATATGACGACTTCGAACTGGAGCAAGAATTTGGAACCATGGGGCATAAGATACTCCATTTGAACGCCAGATGGATTTTCAGAAAAGAGAACCAGACCCAGCGTATCTTTTTGGCGATTGCCGATGTGACTGACCGTGAAAATAACCGAAAAGGTCTTGAGCGGCTGGTCGAAAAGCGGTCGGTCTACCTAATCGATGCAAAGGAAGAAGTGAAAACCAGAAAACAAATAGCCGAAACGTCCCTGCTCGAAATTAACAAATTGAAAGACCTGCTGGTGGCGGAAAGGGCCTATCTGCAGGATGAAATAAAACTGGAATACAACCATGAGCAAATTTTAGGCAAAAGCGACGGGATTAAACTTGTTCTGTATAAGATAGAACAAATTTCACGCAGCAATACGACCGTCCTGATTCTGGGTGAGACAGGAACCGGCAAAAAGCTGGTTGCCCGAGCTCTGCACAGTTCCAGCCTGCGGAAAAATCGGGCCCTGATAAAAGTGAATTGTGCCACCCTGCCGGCAAACCTTATCGAAAGTGAATTATTCGGCCACGAGAAAGGTGCTTTCACCGGATCCCAGGCCAGACACCTGGGACGATTTGAGGTTGCTGACGGCGGCACCCTGTTTCTCGATGAAATTGGAGAATTGCCCCTGGAGTTGCAGGCAAAACTGTTGCGAGTTATCCAGGAAGGCGAGTTTGAAAGACTCGGCAGCTCCCGCACCATCAAGGTTGATACACGGATTCTGGCCGCCACCAATCGAAACCTGGAAAAAGAGGTCCGCAACGGCAGATTCCGAGAGGACCTCTGGTACCGCCTTAATGTCTTTCCGATAAACGTCCCACCTCTCCGGGACCGTCCGGCCGACATTCCGCTTCTGGTCGATTTTTACATCAAGAAGATTGCCAAGCGGATCGGCAAGACCATTACCGTCATTCCAGCCGGAGTCATCAACGCCTTACAGGGCTATCACTGGCCTGGCAATATTCGGGAACTCGAAAATGTCCTCGAACGGGCGGTGGTCAACTTGTCTGGCCCAAAACTGCGCCTGGCCGATGAACTAGTTAAGCCGGTCAAGGAGCTCGGAGCCAGCCGGAAATCACTGCATACTGTAGAGAAGGAACATATCCTTCGGGTACTGGAGCAGACGAAATGGAAAATAAGCGGAAAGGACAGTGCGGCCGAAATTCTTGGACTTGATCGCAGCACCTTGCGTGCCCGTATGCGTAAGCTCAATATCCAAAAGCCGTAACATATCCCAATAGAGCGGGCCTGACCGAATCTGCCGATATGAAAGGGCATTGCATCCGAATCAGTTATTATCCGCCCAATCACAACAAATAAAACAGTATTGAGCGGTATTAGACAGGACTAGAGAAGTCCTGGAACGGTTATAGCACCAGGCCGTTGCTGTCATCCACCAGAGATGTAGAGTGTCCACTCAAATTGCGGCAATGTTTTTGACACTGTTGAGAAATATCGAATTGGGGTGTCAGCGAAGTACTTGATGAGAACCTTAGAGCTGTGCCGTTTCAAGTGTGGCACGCAAGCTCTAGGCCAACCTTCCTGTCTTGTGGTTGGTGTTATTCATCTCTTAAATATAAAGGGATAAGTAACATGAAAAGTATTGATATAGGAGCAGTCAACTAGAACACAAGAGAGGTTGCATTTGACCAATGGTCGAATGTGGGAAGGTCGATTGGTAGAAAAAGATGGAGCGAAGAAAGATATGATATATTGGCAAGAGGGATTTTTGGGGCAACCATATGGATTGAGGTGGATCGTTTACAGTGGAAACAAAAGCTATCTTCGATATTTTTTTCTGAAGAATACTTTTGATTAACACTCATGTTCAAGTTGTACGGTTATGGTTGCCACATCGAATAAACTGTTTTCATGCCAAATCCCAAACTTAGTGTAACTACTGTATCTTTAAGCCAGAAGTTGTCTCGAAAACCTAGCAGCACTGGAAGGTGTTGTTGACCTTGATGAGAACCCAAATAGTCTAACAAGAAAAATTCATTCCGAAATCCGAGATTCTTCCAGAGATCAATAATTTTACTTGCTCCATTTGTGACCATCATCGGCGTTGATAGTATTTTCCTAACAGTGCGGGTGCTGATTCGACAGGTCGTGTCGTTTTTCAGTTAGTATCAACCACGTTGCCTGAGACTCCTTCCAAAGTGATCAGCAAAAATAATCTGGAATTATCAACTTTTTTGTTTCTGCAAGCTTGATGATGGGTTGAAAACAAGGATTTTCTGAATTTTCAACATTTTGTCCAATGTTTGCCTGTTTTCATGGTAGGTAAGTGTTTGATATCCCGATGTTGGGTCTCATGCCTCTTTAGAAAAAGAGGATATGAAATATATCCGTGATATCAAGTTGCCGGATATAGCCTTGGAAGCAATCGCTCGACAGCGTCAAGCGGGAAGGCCAGCACAAGCGGGCTACGGGTGGTCTCAGATCGCGCGTACCGATCCTTTAACGTCACCGTATGTTCACTTAAAGCGCAAAGGAACAATAATATTAATTCCTGGAGGAGGCGGGGGAGGTGGGTCATAGTAGACGGGAGGTGGGCCGTAGTAGACCCTCGGCTCGTCGTAATAGCGATATCGATGTTCATGACGCCAGTGACGAGCGTGGCCTTCGCGTTCCCTCCATTCCATTTCTCGATTTCGTTCGTATCGCTCGCCATTATCCCAATTCCTCTCGCCTTCCCATCTTCTCTCATGCCCCCTTTCATAACGATCCTTTGTATGGGCGGGGGTGACGGTTCCAAATGTTATTATAAATGTAAGGGACGCAAGTGCTAGG
>JBBRDD010000317.1:0-3854 GCA_038204235.1 Desulfobulbales bacterium | reverse complement strand
CGACGCTGCCTCTTGCATTGTCAGAAAAGGTGATCGGCAAACGGTTTCCCGCTTTAATTCCACTGATGGCAAAGGAGGCGGATACAGTTATGAATCCCTGGGCCATCAGAAAAAAAACCGGCATATGGAGCCGTTTCTTGTCACTCTTACTCCCACAGACTCAACAAACAGCGAACCTAATCAGCATATCGGAGAGGAAATTCTTTTTGTACTGGAGGGTATGGTCGAAGTGAAGCTGTTAGACAAGGTAGAGATTCTCAATCCCGGCGATTCAATTTATTACGATTCGACCATGCCGCATTTCGTCTCATGTCATGGCAACGAGCCGGCAACGCTGCTTGCCGTCATTTATGCCAAACAGGAAATGGTCATACTGTAGCGGGAAAGGTATTTACGATAAAAGCGGACCTCCGGGAAATCAGAGGTCCGCTTTTGGTGTTGAACTGTTATCGTACCGGCATGATCCAGTTGAAAGTATCTTCTGCTTTGCCGTACTGGATGTCCATCAGGTTTTTAAAGAGTTTTGCCGAAAGCGGCCCTACCTTGCCATCGCCGATGGTGATTTCCTTGCCATTGAATTTGATATTGCCGACCGGGGAGATGACGGCGGCCGTGCCGGACCCGAAAACCTCCTTCAGTGCCCCTGCTGCATGTGCTGCATATATTTCATCGATGCTGATTTTTCTCTCAACAACTTTGACGCCCCAGGACCTGGCCAGTTCGATGACCGAATCCCGCGTTACTCCGGCCAGGATGCTTCTGTTTAACTGAGGGGTAATAAGTTCGTCGCCGACCACAAAGAAAATGTTCATTGAGCCAACTTCTTCAATATACTTCAGCTCAACCCCGTCCAGCCACAGTACCTGCGTATAGCCGTCCTGATTGGCCAGATGCGTTGCATAAAGACTCGCGGCATAATTCCCGGCTGTTTTGGCCTCACCGACTCCGCCTCGTACCGCCCTGACATATTCTGTTGTGACCCATATCTTTACCGGATTGAATCCTTCCGGATAATAGGCGCCGACAGGAGATAAAATAATAAAAAATCTGTAGGTATTTGATGATCGCAGGCCGATGTAGGGGTCCATTGCGATGATCGTCGGTCGAATATAGAGTGATGTTCCCGCTGCGCTTGGAACCCAGTCTTTTTCAACTTTTAAGAGCTTTTTAAGCGCCTCGAGGATAAAGGCTTCATCCAGTTCAGGCATGCACAGCCTATGGCCTGATTTGTTGAGACGGTGCAAATTATCCTTGGGCCGGAAAAGCTGAATTTCTCCCGAATCGGACCGGTATGCCTTTAATCCTTCAAAAATTGCCTGACCATAATGCAGAACCATGGTCGAAGGATCCATGGCAATCGGGCCATACGGTTCAATACGGGGATTATGCCAGCCTGCTTCGGGGCTGTAATCCATGTTGAACATGTAATCGGTAAAGATTGTGCCAAAACCCAGGGTGGAATCCTTGGGATGATTTTTCAACGTGTCGGCTTTGGTAAATGTGATGTCCACGGTGACCTCGATTGGTTCGGTTTTTATGGGGAGTGTCTTTTTCTGGATGCGCTTGAGAAAGAGAAATAATTCTAATGATTAATTTTTAATGGATGAAGTATACTCCTTATGTCCAAAATTAATCAACGTCTTTAACTGATTAACGATGATGTTGACAATCTCTGATACCGGACCAGTTTGCAGGGCAACTCCATTGATTTTTGCGATACTTCCTCAAAGTGATCAATGTACTTGGCCCCGGTTTTTCTTCCTCTTATTGCATGGGGAGCACAGGGACAATAAGGAAGGAGGGCGTTTGATGAGAGGAGTACGGCTTATGGCCGATCTCACAAGTATTTCAGAAAGTCCGGTTTCGTTTTCTCTGCTCAAGGGAATACTGAAAAAAACAAGAAAAAATGCCATGAAGGTACTTCTCCCGTTTATCGGGTTTGGTATTTTTTATCTGATATCGACAACAGCATATGGCAGAGATTTGCAGGATATCCGTCAGCAGGGCGTGCTGCGGCACCTTGGGATACCTTATGCTCATTTTGTAATTGAAACCCCGGAGGGAATGGATGGGCTGGATGTCGAGCTTATACGACTCTTCGCCACGCATCTGGGTGTTCGCTATGAATTGGTCACAACCTCATGGGAGGAGGTTTTGGGCGACCTTACCGGTGATCTTCTCCAGTTTGGCAATAACGACATCAAGGTAATCGGTACAACACCAGTCAAGGGCGATCTTATTGCCAACGGTTTGACCATACTGCCTGAAAGGCAGAAGATCGTCGAATATTCCATTCCGACGTTTCCAACCGGAGTGTGGCTTGTGGCCCGCGCCGATTCACCAATTAAACCGATTACGCCGACCGGAAGTATTGATAAAGATATTGAACAGGTTAAAAAACTCCTTGCCGGGCGATCCGTATTAAGCATGAAAAACACATGTCTGGATCCAGATCTCTACGGGCTTGCTCAAACGGGTGCCCATATTCGGTATCACACAGCCAGCCGGCATCTCGGCGACATCGCGCCGGCGATCATTGATGGCGTGGCTGAAACAACGCTTCTTGATATTCCTGATGCACTCATCGCCCTGCAAAAATGGCCAGGTGAGATCAAAATTATCGGCCCGGTATCGCAACCACAGCATATGGGCGTCGGCTTTGCCAAAGATGCCCCGGAACTGCGTCATGAGTTTAATGCGTTCTTTCGTACCATCTGGGCGGATGGTACCTATAAAAAACTTTCTGAAAAATATTATCCAACTATTTTCCTCTATTTAAATGATTTTTTTGAAAAGGATCCGGGAGAGTAAGAATGCATGTGCTTGAGACCGCTGGAGTAAAGAATCATAATGTCAGGAAAAAGAAGGTTATCTTGTCGGCAGGTGAAAATTCAGGTATAAAAATACTGGTCATTTGTTTCGCAGTGATGGTGCTGAGCCTGACTGCCGAACGTGGATGGAGTGGCGATCTGGATGAAATATTGCGAGAAGGTACCCTGCGACATCTGGGTATTGTCTATGCCAACTTCGTCACCCAAGATAAAATGGGCCTCGATGTCGAATTAATGCAACTGTTTGCCGCCCACCTCGGGGTGAAGTACCAGTTTGTCGAAACCAGTTGGCAGAACATTATCACCGATCTCACCGGCACGGTTATTAAACACAAAGGCAATGATATTGAAATTACCGGCAAAGGTGCAATTCGCGGAGATATTATCGCTACCGGTTTCACCGTTCTGAATTGGCGGAAAAAAGCAGTTGACTTCTCGTCAATGACCTTTCCCTCCGGTGTATGGTTGATCTCGCGGGCTGATTCTGATCTGCAGCCCATTGTGCCAAGCTCCTCCATCGCCAGGGACATTGATATGGTTAAGACCCATTTAAAGGGCATCAGTGTGTTGGGACTGAAAGACAGTTGCCTGGACCCGGATCTCTATCAGTTGGATCAGACGGGTGCTGTGATCGAGCTCTTCCCGGGCGACCGCAATCTGGACCAGATGATTCCTACGGTTTTATCAAGGAAAGCCGACACCACTCTTTTGGATGTTCCGGTTGCTTTAATTGCTCTTGAGAAATGGCCCGGCCGCATCAAGGTTATAGGCCCGATATCGGAGCCTCAGAGCATGGCCTGTGCCTTTCCCAAGACGTCGCCAAAACTTCGGGCGGCTTTCGAAGAATTTTTCAGCACATGTACTGCAAATGGAACCTACAACGCACTGATACAAAAGTACTATCCGTCCCTTGTTCAATATTATCCCGATACGTTTTAGGCCGTTCATGCGTGCCTGTCTCTGATACATCATGCATTCTTTGACGACAATACGGACACTCATTGCCCGTAAACAAGCACTGGC
>JBBRDD010000316.1:0-3970 GCA_038204235.1 Desulfobulbales bacterium | reverse complement strand
ATCCGGATTCTTGACGATGGTGAATTCAAAGATGTTTGCCGAATCAAGAAACAGCGAATCGTTGATATCCTGAGCCTTTGAACAATGGAAAAAAACCGACTGCGGTAAAAGACCTTCCGGCGAGAGGCGGTAATAACGCATGAAGCCAAACCCCCTGTCCGCATTATAATTAATCGGAACGCCTCGTCGCCTGTTCTCTCCGACAATCGGTAAAAGTCCGGGGATCAGAAAGCCTGAGAGAAAGTTATCTGCCGTCTCTTTTAAATCATTGCTGACGTGATTAAAACCAATCACCTCCACCCGGCAGCCCATATTCTGTAGGGCAAGAACCAGACGAATGAAATCACCATCGCCGGTAAGTAAAATGATCCGATCAAGGTTTCTCGCCTGGAGCAGAGCGTCGATGGCCAGATCCATATCGGCATTGGCCTTGGTGGTGAGAATACCCTCGTCATCAACAAAGTGTTTGACATATTTCTTGATGACCTTAAAACCACACTGACGGATAACACTGTGATATCGATAAAGTTTTTGGCGATACTCCGGATCGTCCTTGGTCCGTTCCCGATCTTCGGCGAGATAGGAGTTGGCCCGGAGCAGCGTTGAATTACCAACGCTGCCAAGCTCGGCCAGCACATCGTAGCGCATACCGTACCCACCACACATTCGGATATTTTCCGCGTCTACATAGATTCCGCTCTTCAGCATATCGTCACGTATATCAACCTACTAATAATTGTGAACTCATTACGAGTTCATCAAAACCTCGAATTTGAGATGGTTAAGTAAAAAGCTTCATATTATTCCCACTCAATAGTGGCCGGCGGCTTTGAGGAGATATCATAAACAACCCTGTTGACGCCGCGCACTTCGTTGATTATGCGACTGGAGATTTCACTCAGTATTTCATATGGCAACCTGCTCCAGTCGGCAGTCATCGCATCACGTGAATCAACGGCGCGAATAGCGATGACATTTTCATAGGTCCGGCCATCGCCCATGACACCTACCGTCTGAATAGGCAGAAGCACGGCAAAGGATTGCCATACCTTCCTGTACCATCCGGCCTTGCGCATCTCATCGAGCACGATCACATCGGCCTGACGCAGAACGCGCAACCGTTCGGCTGTCACTTCCCCCATGATCCTGATGCCAAGCCCGGGTCCCGGGAAAGGCTGCCGATAGATAGCCTCCTCCGGCAGTCCCAGTTCCAGACCGAGCTCACGGACTTCATCCTTGAACAGTTCACGCAGGGGTTCAATAAGATCGAGCTGCATAATGTCCGGCAGACCGCCCACATTGTGATGGGATTTAATCGGCGCTTCGCCTCGAAAACTGACCGATTCAATGACGTCAGGGTACAGTGTCCCCTGGGCAAGATACTTCACCTTGCCAATTTTTTTCGCCTCTTCCTCAAATATTTTGATAAAACCAAGACCGATTCGCTTGCGTTTAATTTCCGGGTCCTCTACTCCGGCAAGCTCGCCGAGAAAGTAATCCGTTGCATCGATATCTATGACCTTCAGTTTACTCTTTTCTTTAAAAAAGCGCAGAATCGATCCGGTTTCACCGGTGCGCATCAAGCCGTTATTCACGTAAATACAGGTCAGTTGATCGCCGACCGCCCGATGAATGATAGCCGCTACCACAGAGCTGTCGACACCACCAGAGAGAGCGCAGATAACATTGTCTTTGCCGATCTTCTCGCGAATAACCTGAACATTTTGCTCTATAAACGAATGCATCGTCCATTCTGGCCGGCAGTTGCAGATACCGAAGATAAAATTTCTCAGCACATCAGTGCCAATAAGGGTATGTGCCACCTCGGGATGAAACTGGACACCAAAAAATGGCTGGACCTTATGCCGCAAAGCTGCAAACGGTGAATTTTCGCTTACCGCAGTTGCCATAAAACCCTCGGGAATAACCTCGACACGGTCGCCATGGCTCATCCAGACCTGGTGCTTCATACCATTTATTTCAAGCCCGGCAAACAGTCCGGTAGTATCTTTGACCGTCAGTTCTGCCTTGCCAAACTCCCGTTTTTCTGCGGTTTCAACTTTGCCGCCCAACTGCTGCAGCATCAACTGGGCCCCGTAACAGATGCCAAGCACCGGAATACCGAGATCAAAGAGCCCGGCATCGGAATGGGGAGCATCTGCGTCATAGACGGAACAGGGGCCGCCGGACAGAACAATTCCAGACGGGCGCAGCGATTTGAGCTTATCCAGGGATATGGAGAAAGGATGAATTTCACTGTACACCTTTTGCTCCCTGATTCGTCTGGCGATCAGCTGGGTGGTCTGCGACCCGAAATCAAGGATTATAATTTTTTCGCTATGAATATCCATGGATTCTCCTGTCTTCTCCTCAATAATTTTGCCAATCATGCCTCACTGTGATGAATCCGCAAAAACTATAATTTCAGCTTGGCTGGGCAAAAATCTTTATATGCCCTTTGAATATTTTTTACGACGCCATCAATCATGCACTTCGGTAATTTGGCGCTTCCTTGGTAATTATGACATCATGCACATGGGATTCTCGCAGACCCGCCGCAGAAATTCGAACAAACTGGGCCTTCTGCTGCAAATCAGCAATGGTCGCAGCGCCGACATACCCCATACCCGATCGCAGCCCGCCAATCATCTGGTAGATAACCGTCGACAGCGGTCCGCGATACGGTACCTTCCCTTCAATTCCTTCCGGAACCAGTTTTGACGTGGCGGATACTTCTGATTGGAAATAGCGGTCGGCGGAGCCCTGATTCTGACTCATTGCTCCCAGCGATCCCATGCCCCGATACCCTTTGTAAGTCCGTCCTTGATAGAGGAAAGTATCCCCTGGTGTTTCATCGGTACCGGCAAAAAGGCTGCCCAGCATGACGGTACTGGCACCTGCCCCGATAGCCTTGGCCAGATCACCGGAATATTTTATTCCGCCGTCGGCAATTATCGGGATGTTATACTTATTGGCCACCTTGACGCACTTTTGTAAAGCTGTCATTTGTGGAACTCCGACTCCGGCAACGACACGGGTGGTACAAATCGATCCTGGACCGATACCGACCTTGACCCCATTCGCCCCGGCCTTGATCAAGTCTTCCGTCCCTTCTCCCGTTGCAACATTGCCGGCAATAACCGAAAGATGAGGAAAAGCTGCTTTCACTCGGGCAACAGCCCTTAGTACGCCTCGCGAATGACCATGGGCAGAATCGACAACCACCACGTCGACCCCAGCCTTCAAGAGCATTGCCGCCTGGCTTTCAATATTTTCGCCAACGCCGAGAGCTGCACCGACCAGGAGACGGCCGAATTTATCTTTAGCGGCTTGCGGATACTTTTTAATTTTCTCCAGATCCTTTATGGTGATAAGCCCTTTCAAACCACCCAGATCATCCACCACCAGCAGTTTTTCTATCCGGAATTCGTGCAGCAGGGCCTTCGAATGCTCCAGA
The DNA here is from genome assembly GCA_038204235.1 of Desulfobulbales bacterium. Taxonomy (GTDB): domain Bacteria; phylum Desulfobacterota; class Desulfobulbia; order Desulfobulbales; family Desulfocapsaceae; genus Desulforhopalus_A. Next base: position 513 of record JBBRDD010000316.1, on the reverse strand, counting down.
TCAATGCCCACCTTGGCGGTCACCAGATTTTTCGAGGTCATAACATCCGAGACCCGCAGGTCATCATCCGACACAAAGCGCAGGTCACGGTTGGTAACAATCCCGACCAATTTCCCTTCATGCAAAACCGGTAGACCGGATATTTTATAGGTACTCATAATTTCTTGAACTTCGCCAACCGATTGATCCTGGGTAACAGTAATCGGATCGATAATCATCCCGGATTCCGATTTTTTTACCCGTTCCACCTCAATCGCCTGTTGCTCGATGGTCATGTTTTTATGAATTATGCCAATTCCACCCTCACGGGCCATGGCTATAGCGGTTCGATGCTCGGTAACGGTGTCCATAGCAGAGCTGGCCAGAGGGATTTTGAGAGAGATGGTGTCGGTAAGTCGAGTTTCGAGGTTTACTTCGTTGGGTAAAACTTCAGAAGCGGCTGGAACGAGCAATAAGTCATCAAATGTAAGTGCGGTTTCTATATGATCTGGTAACATGTCCCCTCCTTGTCAG
>JBBRDD010000315.1:0-4021 GCA_038204235.1 Desulfobulbales bacterium | reverse complement strand
GAAAGAAAAAAACGGGTGTCAGAATGATCCTGAAACCCGTTTTATTATCTGTGGGGTGAGCGAGGGGACTTGAACCCCCAGCCTCCTGGGTCACAACCAGGTGCTCTAACCAATTGAGCTACGCCCACCACAAAGTGCGTTATGCTAAAAAGCCTGTTTTATATACTCACTCAGATTAAGATTTGCAAGAGCAAAATCATCACAGGTTTTCTTTACAGTGCAAACATTTTTTGGCCTGGGCTTTGATAATTTCCAGGCAATGCGGGCATTCTTTCTTGAAATTGATTCTCAGCAACTCAGTTATTGCCATGTTCACTTTCTGCCCAAGAGCCGTATCCTTGAAGGTATGGTTCCGCAACGGATCGATACAGGCCAGATTGTTGAGTTCTACCAGGTATCCTGCCGCCGTGTCACGAACGCTTCTTGTCGCCCCTTCGTTGAGCAAAAGGGTCATGATCGGCTCAAGGTTGTGATCGGCGATACAAGTTTTCAGCTTTTGAGTTGCTTCTTTTTCCTGACGGTATCGCGCATTTTGGTTTTTCAGTTCCTCTTTATCGACAAGGCAGGCCTTAAAGGCATCGGCATTCCCGACCATCATGCAGTTCCCCTCCGGGCTTCCGGGAACCTCCATATATCGGTACGACGCATGGTGACCATATTGGTTTTCGATCTGCTGCCATCCTTTCAGAAACAGGGGACAATCATCATTTAAACAGATAAACAGAACATCTGAGCCCCAACCGAGCCCATCGCCGACATGGATGGGCGGTGCTTCACATAAGGACATGGTCTGTTTGCAATGCGGACAGACTTTCACCTCGTCCAGATAACTCAAATCTTGAAACATACAACTACTCCTTTAGAAATTGAAACCGTCTCAGGCGGCAGTTCGCAGTGGACACTGTACCGACAGTCTTGAAGTTACAATAAAAACACCTCTGATACTACGATACTAAAATGTGTGAATTATTTCAGGCGTATTTCATACTTGGCTGACTCATCACCTCATCTACGGCTTTTGCCTGTTTCATACGGGACTGCAAAAAAGTCTGCGGCATGATCGCTTTATTGGCGGCCATTATTGCCGAAAGTTCATCAATTCCCCCCTGTTCCGCCAGATCAATCAGATGAATGATGTTGTCCGCAAAACTGCGCACGATTTTTCTGCCATCGCCTGCGGTTGCCATTATTTCAGCGTAAGTACGTGGATTCTGATTGTGAATCCGGGCCATCGCCAGAATACCGTACAAAGATGTTAAAGTGGAATGACTGTTAATATCGTTACAATCAATCCGATGTTCTCGCAAAGTCATCGCCAGGGCCACCGATATCGTGGTCGGAAGCTTCTGGCTGACACCCATGAGCAAGTCGTGCTTTTTAGCACTGTCGTGGTTGATATCTGCGCCGTGTTTATATAAAAATGCTTCAAATTCGCTGCAAAAGCTTCCGCTCCTGTGCGTACGGACAACGGTGGCATTCTTGTCTTTCATGGTAAGTGCCTGAGGTCCCCAGAGATTGTGGACGAACATAATCTCCACCCCGGGGGTTGTCGTTTCCAGGGCCGCAGCAAGGGTATTCTCCGATTCCCCGGCGAGAATAATCAAAGCTTGGCCGTCTTTCAGGAGGGGACCATACGTATTGATGACTGAAACAGTGACCGAGATAGGCACGCACACTAAAACGACATCTACCGTGTCAATCATTGTTTCCGGTTTAAGGGGAGTATTGCGACCGGTAACAAGCGTTTTATAACCCTCATTCTCTAATCGACCGGCAAACCATTTGCTCATATCGCCGCTACCGATAAAACCAAACGCTTTAATCTTTTTCACCCGCATGTCGACCCGAGGAAAAGAACCAAGAACCTTGAGGGCGTCTTCCTCCTGGATAACCGTCGATTCAATGGTGTCGAGGGCATTTTTCAAAAGAGGGTTGTCAATATGGCCCTCAACCTCGACATATATGCGCAATTTTTGTGTCTGGACATCATTTTCCGACTGCAGATCAAGAATATTGATCCCTCGCCTGGTAAATTCTCCTAAAATATCGGCAAGCATTCCCACTCGATCCCGCAGCGGACGGGTGATTATAGCAGTGGCATCATAGCCGGAAACAGGGGCTGGCGTTCTGCCGATAATTGAGAATCTGGTCCGATTGTGCGACACAACCTCCCTGGCCACAAGCTGAAGACCATGTTTTTTGACCAGTTCTTCCGATTCAATTACGGCGTATCCCCGTTTTTTTTCAAGGCAGATAGCAGCCATGGCCGCTTCAATATCAGGCACCGCCATCAGGGTTGCATTCGGGTAATTTTGTTCAATGAATTCATCGCACTGCCTGAAAACGGAACTTCTGCCGACAATGGTAGTAATAGTCTGGTTATCGTTTTCGGTCATGGACAGAACTGCCAGGGACAGATGAATGGGCAACACCACATTATCGATCCAATAGCCTTGATCCATCTTGGCCATTAACCTGAAATATTCTTTAACCTCACCCTCTCGCGTGTTATAAACAGGAATCAGTGCATATTGAACTCTTCCCTCGCGGAATGCGCTGAAAATATCGGCAATCCGATTAAAAAGGATAAACTCTGCATTGGGTGCATATTGACAGGAGGCCTGGTAACTGTCCGAACCAACGGGCCCCAAGGTGGCAATGGAAGGCATAACTATTCGTGTCGATGTCTGTTTACGTATTGACGGTTGTTCGGGTGGAATTATGGTATTCTGCAAACAAAGAGCCCACCTGATACTGCAAAAAACTTGATGCGATGTGCAAATTATACATTCTCGGCTCTTTACGCAACATATATAACTACCCAATTTGGGGTACACCCGCCTTGTGTTCTCTATGATTTCCGACGTTACTGAATATTTATCGTCTCTGAAAAAATCACCGAAATTTGGGCCACAGGTCGTCTGTCATCGAACCTTTGCTGCATCAACTGCCCGGTATGCAGCTGATTTTCCACCACTGGATCCAGTTCTTCGAAAGAGCCTGGAGCAGTCTGGAATCGCCAGACTGTATAGCCACCAACACCAGGCTATCTGTTCTATCCTGACGGGCAATGATGTCCTTGTTGCTACGCCCACCGCCTCCGGGAAAAGTATGGTGTACAATTTGCCGGTATTAAACGACCTGCTGCAGGATGACCCCGGACACTCACTTTATATATTCCCCTTAAAAGCCCTGGCCCGCGACCAGCAGAATGTGCTGGAATCATTATTCCAGAGATTGCCAGCGGCAATACAGGCAAAACATCCTTTTATCTCAGCTCTATTTGATGGAGATACAAGCAGTTACAGTCGGCGGAAAATCCGTGATAAGCCGCCCCGTGTTCTTCTGACCAATCCGGAAATGATCCACCTGTCAATGTTGCCCTATCATCAGAACTGGGCTGAATTTTTCAGCAGACTCCGCTATATCGTGATTGACGAAGTGCATAGCTATCGCGGTGTACTCGGCAGCCATATGGCCTGGGTGTTGCGTCGTCTCCAGCGGATTGCCGCCTTGTATGGCGCAACCCCCACCTTTATTCTTCTATCGGCAACCATCGGTAACCCAAAGGAATTGGGTGAACTGCTGGTCAATAAACCGGTTGAAGTCATCAGCGAGTCAGGAGCGCCCCAGGCTGAAAAGAACATGCTTTTTATCAACCCCTGGGACAGCGCCGCCTATGCGGCAAGTCAGTTGCTGGAGGCCGCGGTGAAGCGTGGTCTTCGAACAATCGTCTATACTCAGTCGCGAAAAATGACCGAGCTGATCAATCTCTGGACAGCTCCCCGACTCGGTAACCTTGCGGTAAAGCTCAGTGCCTATCGGGCCGGATTTTTACCGGAAGAGCGGCGGGAGATAGAGCAGCAGCTCTTTTCCGGCCAACTGCTCGGGGTGATTACAACCTCTGCCCTGGAACTGGGCATTGACATCGGCGATCTGGATCTCTGCATACTGGTCGGATATCCCGGTTCGATAATGGCCACCTGGCAACGGGGAGGGCGGGTCGGCAGAAGTTCACGCA
>JBBRDD010000314.1:0-4135 GCA_038204235.1 Desulfobulbales bacterium | reverse complement strand
CTGCAGTCGGCATCAAAACGACATCATGTCGAAGATGCCTGCGCCCAGGCCGGTATTCGTCCGGACAACGTCGATGCGGCAATAGACGAAATGATGAAGCAGTTTATTTGATGGTTAATTAAAAAGCCCGATCTCCTTCGTTGTACCCCAAGGGCACTTCCTGGAGGGCGGAGGTTTTTGGCTGGTTTGGCTGGTTCCCATGCGCTGCATGGTAACCAGGTGCATATGTGCAGAAAATTACTGGACGTCTCATGAGTCATAAGAGGATAGAATGGGCCTATACAATCAGCAATTAGAAAAAGACAACTGCGGCTTTGGCTTGATGGCCCATATGGAAGGGGAGGCCAGTCACAGGCTGGTGCGAACGGCGATTGCCTCTCTGGCACGAATGGCCCATCGGGGAGGTATTGCCGCTGATGGAAAAACCGGTGATGGCTGTGGTTTGCTGCTGCAAAAGCCCGATAATTTTTTTAAGTCCCTGGCGAAAGAAGAGGGCTGGAATCTGGGCGGCAGGTATGGTGTCGGCATGATCTTTCTCAGTCCCCGCGATGCACTGGCGACGGTGGCGAAGTGGGCCATTGAAGAGGAACTGGAGAGAGAGAGCCTGACTGTTGTTGCCTGGCGTGATGTCCCTGTTGATCCGGAGGTGCTCGGTGACTTTGCCCTGAAAACTTTGCCGCAGATCGTGCAGGTGATTTTTAACAGCCCTTTTGGCTGGGGCTCGAAGGACCTTGAGCGGCGCCTGTATATGGTTCGCCGCCGGGTGGAAAAGCGGGTGACCGATGATCCCGATTTTTATATTGCCAGTTTGTCCAATCTGGTGATCGTCTATAAAGGGCTGTGTCAACCAGTCGATCTCCCTTTGTTTTACCCCGATCTGGCCGATATCCGGATGCAGTCGGCGATTTGTCTTTTTCATCAACGTTTTTCCACCAATACCCTGCCCAGGTGGCCGCTGGCGCAACCTTTCAGGTTTTTAGCCCATAACGGGGAAATCAATACTATCACCGGCAACCGGCAATGGTCGCGGGCCCGGTCTTATAAATTCAAGTCGCCGCTGCTGCCGGATATGGCTGAAGCCGCACCTTTTGTCAACACCACCGGTTCCGACTCCTCGTCTCTTGATAATATGCTCGAGTTGTTTCTGGCCGGAGGGATGGATCTATTTCGGGCGTTCAGACTGCTTATCCCGCCTGCCTGGCAGAACCATCCCAACATGGATGAAGACCTCCGGGCCTTCTACGATTTTAACTCGATGCACATGGAGCCATGGGACGGACCGGCGGGCATCGTCATGAGCGATGGGCGTTTCGTCGCCTGCGGGCTGGATCGCAACGGGCTCAGGCCGGCCCGCTATGTGGTGACCAAGGATAACCTCATCACCCTCGCCTCCGAAGTGGGCATATGGGATTATACCCCGGATGAGGTGCTGGAGAAAGGACGGGTCGGACCCGGTGAATTGCTGGTGATCGATACTCTGTCCGGCAAGCGCTGGACTTCCTGGGACATTGACAGGGAACTGAAGAGCCGATATCCCTATAAGCAATGGATGGAAAAATGCTGCCAGAAGCTTGCTTCCTTCGATCAGGACGAGACGCTTGCGACCGGAGCCAGATCCTTTGACGATGACCGCCTCCTCTGTTATCAGAAACTGTTCGGTTACACCAATGAAGAACTGGAGCGGGTGATTAAAGTGCTTGGTGAGACCGGGCAGGAACCGATTTCGTCAATGGGCGATGATGCCCCTATGGCGGTGCTGTCCACCAAGAACCGGAGTCTCTATGACTATTTTCGACAGATGTTCGCCCAGGTGACCAACCCGCCAATCGATCCTTTGCGGGAGAGGCATGTTATGTCGCTTGCCACCTGCATCGGACGCGAACAAAATGTCTTCGACGAAGTGCAGAGTCATGCCTACCGGGTGATGTTCCAGTCACCGGTGCTTGTCTACAGTGATCTGCAGCAGCTTCTGCAGCTCGATCAGAACAATTACCGCCATGTCGTCCTTGATCTTAATTATGCGCCGGAGCTCGGGCTGCAAAAGGCCATTGAAGAACTGTGTCATGCGGCCAGAAAAGAAGTTGAACAGGGCGCGGTACTGCTGGTCCTGTCGGATCGGCATATTACCCCGGAAAGCCTGCCAGTCCCGGCGGCAATGGCAGTTGGTGCGGTGCAGCGGACGCTGGTTGAGAGTGATTTACGTTGCGATGCAAACATTATCGTGGAAACAGCCAGTTGTCGTGACTCGCACCATTTTGCCGTCCTGATTGGTATGGGCGCCACGGCGGTCTATCCCTATCTTGCCTATGAATCCCTTGCCCAACTGGTAGATGCAGGTTCGATGCCGGGTACTCTGCGTGAAGCTATGACCAATTATCGCCAGGGCATTGACAAGGGATTGCTCAAGATACTTTCTAAAATGGGCATCGCCACCGTTGCCTCCTACAGATGTGCCCAGCTTTTTGAGGCTGTCGGCCTGGCCGGTGAAGTGACCAGGCTGTGTTTTCACGGGGTGACCAGCCGTATTGAAGGGGCCGATTTTGCCGACTTTCAGGAAGACCAGCAGCAGATGGCCCGCTTCGCCTGGAAAAGGGCGCATAAGCCCCTGGATCGAGGCGGACTGTTTAAATACATCCACGGCGGCGAATACCATGCCTATAACCCGGATGTGGTCGAGGCCCTGCAAAAAGCGGTGCGAACCGGTGATTATGCCGATTATCAGCGCTATTCCAGCTTTGTCAATAATCGGCCGATTGCCTGCCTCCGCGATCTGCTGCAGCTTAAAAAAGATACCGTCGCCATCACTCTTGAAGAGGTGGAACCGGCGGAAAATTTCTTTGGCCGATTCGACTCCGCCGCGATGTCCATCGGTGCACTGGGGCAGGAAGCGCATGAGGCGCTGGCTGTCGGCATGAACCGACTGGGCGGTTATTCCAACAGCGGCGAAGGCGGGGAAGATCCCAACCGCTTCGGTACCGAGCGGGTATCGAAAATAAAGCAGGTCGCGTCCGGGCGTTTTGGTGTCACTCCGCATTACCTGATGAACGCCGAGGTTATCCAGATTAAAATGGCCCAGGGAGCAAAGCCGGGTGAGGGCGGCCAGTTGCCCGGTCATAAAGTGACGGCGCAGATTGCCGCTCTTCGCTATTCGGTCCCGGGGGTAACACTTATCTCTCCGCCGCCGCACCATGATATTTACTCGATTGAAGATCTGGCCCAGCTTATATTTGATCTCAAACAGATCAATGACAAGGCGCGGATCAGCGTAAAACTGGTCTCTGAGCCAGGCGTTGGTACCATTGCCACCGGAGTGGTCAAGGCCTATGCCGATCTGATTACCATCTCCGGCTACGACGGAGGAACCGGGGCCAGTCCGCTCACCTCGGTGAAATATGCCGGCAGTCCCTGGGAACTCGGGTTGGCCGAGACCCAGCAGGCTCTGGTGGCCAACGGGCTGCGCCATAAAGTTCGACTACAGGTCGACGGCGGCCTGAAAACCGGTCTTGATATAATAAAGGCGGCCATTCTTGGTGCCGAGAGCTTTGGCTTTGGCACCGGCCCGCTCATTGCCCTTGGCTGCAAATTCCTCAGGATCTGCCATCTCAATAACTGTGCAACCGGTGTTGCTACCCAAGATGAGACGCTCAGGAAGGAATACTTTGCCGGGGTGCCGGATATGGTGATGCATTATTTTCGGTTTATGGTGCAGGAAACGAGAATGCACATGGCCGAATTGGGCATTGTCAGACTGACTGATCTTATTGGCCGGACCGACTTGCTTGAAGAGCTGCCTGGCATCTCGGCCAAACAGAGAAAACTGGTTTTGAACCCTATGCTGGAAACCGTTCAACCTCCTCCGACCAGTGGTCTTTTTTTTAGCCAGGCCAATGTCCCCGAGGATCCGGGCCGGCTCAATATCCAGATAGAAAAACGCTTTCGACAGGCGGTTGAAACCATGTCTGGCGGGGGGGGGAGTTATACCATTCGCAACACCGACCGGAGTGTCGGTGCGCGTCTTTCCGGAAAAATTGCTGCGCTCCATGGCAATAACGGCATGAAGGATGCTCCTGTCCATCTGCTCTTTAACGGTACCGCCGGACAGAGTTTCGGGGCCTGGAATGCCGGTGGCCTGCAT
>JBBRDD010000313.1:0-4294 GCA_038204235.1 Desulfobulbales bacterium | reverse complement strand
AGATGGTCGAACCATCCTGCCCGCCCTTTTTCTTCCAAGTTACATCAAACCTGCTTCCTTGTAGTACTTAATTGCGCCTTCATGAAGAGGAGCAGAAAGGCCATATTTGATCATCTGTTTTTTATCCAGATTGGCAAAAGCGGGGTGAAGCTGTTTAAATTCGTCAAAGTTCTCAAAAACCGCCTTGACAAGATGGTAGACCACATCGACTGGGACCTTGGTGGAACTGACGATGGTGGCACTGACGCCAAAGGTTTTGGTGTCGTTGGGATTGCCCCGGTACATTCCGCCGGGGATAACGGCGTCACTAAAGTATGGATTGGCGGAAACCAGCTCAGCTATTTTCGGGCCGGTGACATTGACCAGGACAGAATCGCATGCGGTACAGGCTTCCTGGATGGAACCATTGGGATGACCGACCGCATAGACAATGGCGTCAACTTTGTTGTCACAAAGGGCGGCTGACTGCTCGGCGGCTTTCAATTCGGATGCGAGCTTGAAATCAGCAGTTGTCCAGCCATACTTGGTCATAACCACGGCCATGGTACTGCGCTGTCCGGAACCGGGGTCACCGATGTTCACTCGTTTTCCCTTGAGGTCTTCAAATGTTTTGATCCCTGAGTCGGCTCTTGCAACAACGGTGAAAGGTTCCTGGTGCAGTGAAAATACAGCGCGCAGGTTGGTGTCCGGACCATTGGAGGCAAACTTATTCAGACCCTTGACGGCGTCATACTGAACATCAGACTGAGCGACACCGAAATCAAGCTCTCCAGTGGTGACAGCGTTGACATTATAGACCGAACCGCCGGTACTTTCGACAGTGGCTCGGAGGCCATGTTCTTTTTTGCCTTTGTTGACGAGGCGGGCAATAGCGCCGCCGGCCGGATAATATACTCCGGTTACTCCCCCGGTGCCGATGGTAATGAATTTCTGGTCGGCCGCTACTGCTGAACCGGCGACAGCCCCGACACATAAGGCGCAGCCGAAGGTAATTGCGGTTAACAATGAAGTTGTTCTCTTGTTCATAGTTTTTTTCTCCGTGGGTTTGAATGTTTTCCTCACATCGGATAAACCGCGCGAGGAAGGAGTGTTGTACATCGCCTTTTATCAAACCGGGTACGAACCCGAAAGATCAAGCCAGCAGGCTTATGTACGTCAATAACCTATCTATAACAAAGACCTGATATTTTTGCATTCGTCAAGGCTTTTTGCATGCTCTCTTTCTGCCCCTCGCCCCCGGACCCTTGCGTCAGGTTCATCGACAAGTCCCTGATATTGTATGCGGCAGAGCCCAGCTACTTCTTCCGGTCAGCGAATTCCTCAAGCTTTTCCAATCTCTCCGGCGTAGACACCGTCGCCAGGCAGGCTACCACTTCATAGTCCATGAGTGCCTCCAGGCTTACTTCTTTTGACATATTCAACCCCTTTTTGATCAGTTTCAAAGAGAAGGGAGAATTAGCGGCAATCTTTTTTGCCATTGACCGGGTTTCTACCATACGCGTGACCGTGGACAGAGGGGTCTGGATGGATATTCAGTCCAGGTCAAAGTCTCATATGCTGTCAGGCTTTGAGGTAATTACAGAGATCCACAGTATCTATCTGATCCGGCTGCAGGTATTCCCTGGAATACTCCAGATTGGCCCCGCTTTACAAAAAACAGCCTGAACCGAGCCGGGTTGATGTGCTTGTCCGGACCATGCTTTTATCCCGCAGAAAGAGACGATCATCGCGGTCGGTAGGGAGCTGTTCTGGTCCTGGCCTTGGTGAATAGCCTTTTCATTTGTAAATACAGCATCACTACTTGTAGTGAGACTACCGGCCCGTACTGACCCTTTTTTTGGCGGCTTCCAGATCGAAATAATTTGGATCAAAGTCCGGACGACCGGTGAGTTCAAACAGACTGTTTGTTTTTCTGCTGTCTGCTGATTCCAGGTCAGTTATGAGTTGCAGGTATTGGTGAATGTCGCCAATCGTCTCCGGGGGGCAGGCCATTTCTCCGGCGAGGAGGATCGGGTGTTTGAGTTGTCTGGTCGGAGGGACTATCTCCTCGAGGTGAATTTCATGCTCCCAGCCTTCACCGGCTTCATATATGTAAGAAAACATGAACCGCATACCCTCCTCCAGGGTGTGCAGCTTATATTTATATTCATCGAAGCGCTTTGCTTCCCGGGGTACCCTGGTTTTCATGGTTGGCTCGTAGCTGATCTTGCCGACCAGGAACTGATGGATGTGAGAGTCACTCCAGCCCATGCTCAGCTGGATGGTGTCGTGCAGTTGCGCCAGGGTAAACGTCCCCGGCACCTGAACTCTTCGCCAGATGAGGGGATCCGAAAAAGTTATAGAAATATGAAGAATATAGCTTGGAACCTGCTTGTCATCTTTTTTTGCTTCAGTCTCATTTTTCGTGCTTTGAGGGAAAACACCTTTTATAACCTGGGCCATTAACTCCTCCTTAACTTCTTTTCTTTCCTGATCTGTGTCTATAATATTGACACGTTAATGCAGGAACAGAGCCTTGACTAGAGCAGGTCGAAAAAACATGGAATACTGCATTTTACTCGCTCTCAGATATCTCCTGCATGGTCGCCAGGAGGAGCTGTCTGAACTTTTCGACAGCCTTTCGACCGTTATCGCCTTTTTCATCACGGATGGTCTTGAAAAAATCATGGCAGATTTTGATATTTCCGGCCGACCAGTTTTGCGTAAACCCACGGGGTTGATCGGTGTCCAGCTGCGGTTGCTTCGAAAGGTTGTTCTGCTGATAGTCCCTGCGGCCATGGGCCCAGTTGATGGTGTGTTGGTAATAGAGCAGCGATCGGTTGAGCAGGATAAAGAGGAGAGCAATGGATTTGGCAGGACCTATCTGGATCTGTTTGCCGCCGAGCGGCAAGCCTAAAATCTTTACCTTGTCGGAGAGATTTTCACCACCAAAGAAAGCACCAAGTGCCCCGGCAAGGGTACCCACGGCGGTAAACAGGCCAAGGCTGTGGCCAAAAGTTGCCATCTCCAGGCCTGCACCGATGGCCGCGCCGCCAAGCCCTCCGGCGATGATGACCTGCTGCCGGGTAAGCCCCAGGAGCTGCCAGGTTTCTTCATCGAACAGGTCTTTGTTGAGAATCGAATGCGGTGGCAGGTCATAGTTGAAAATATTGTGTTTGAACAGGCTGCGAATACGCTGATGGGCTTTTTTTTCCATCCGGCCGAGGGTTTCGCTGTACGTGAGAAAGAGTTTTTGCCGGCATTTTTCCGCCTCTTCCTCGGAACTGATAAGCTCGGTGAGTTGCAGCGACAGGCTGTCGGTCAACAGGGTGGTGATCGCATCCGTCGTAGTATCGTTTCGCGCGGCCCAATCTTTTTTAAAGGCGGCAACAACATCAGACAGCGCCTGATGCCAGTCTTGGTCAATCGATTTCAGGGTTTCAAGAAGAAGAATCCGTTCGGCATAGGTGGCCCGGTGGGCATTGAACACCCGGTTGGAATTAAAGTTCTTGCGGAACTCGGTTTTCCAGGCATCGAGATGGGCCTGGTCATCTTCCTTGCAGTTGATGATGGCCATTCGGGGCTTTCCTGTCAGGCGTAAGATTTCCATTTCTGCCCGATCGACATTTCGGACTGGCCGTGAACCGTCGACCACATAGATGATCCCTGCGCCTCTTTCCACCGGGCCCAGTAGCTCGCAGTCATCGTGCAGTTCCGGGATGGTTGCGGCATAGGCCCTGAATGTCTTGAGGGGATTTTCGTCGGTTGTCGTCCGTTTTTTCAGCTCACTAAGGACCCTGGCCGGATTCTGGAAGCCCGGGGTGTCGGTGAAACGGAGCACCTCACGGCCATCGATCACTACCGGAAAGGTGCGGCATTCGGTCGTCTCGCCAGGAGTTGCGCTGACTCGTACTGAATCATCTTCAGCCAGGGTGGAGAGTACAGAAGATTTGCCTTCATTTGGGTGGCCCAGTATGGCGAATTCCGGTGTCATCAGTTCTTCCTGTCAGGAAATGAACGAAAAAATACTTAGATAGGGGTCGCCGAGAGCCTCAGTTTTCTGTTGCCAGAGAGTCAAGTCTGTCGGCGCTGCCGGGGTGAATACAGTTGCATCAGGGCGACCCACCAATCCCAGGTGAATGATGGTGTTGGCAGGGAGGATTGTCCGCAATTCTTTCAGGTAAGTGAGAAAATCGACGAGAGGCACCATCCAGCCTTCCATCAGGATAAAGATCCCTTCTCCCGGCAGCCACGTTCTTTCTTCCAGGAGGTGTTTGAGCTGCTGGTCATTGTCATAGCTTACCATGAAGCGGTG
>JBBRDD010000312.1:0-4460 GCA_038204235.1 Desulfobulbales bacterium | reverse complement strand
AAGAGTTGCTGGGGTATCAACCTCAGTTTTCGGTAAAAAATGGCTTGGACCAGGCGGCGGCGTGGTACCTGAGGTAAATTCTACGGGGACGAAAATATGTTGAAAATATCCCATCTCGGCGCAAAAGAGTGTGTCACCGGCTCCTGTCACCTGGTGCAGACCCACCCGGGTTCAGCCGATAGCGTAAATATTCTGGTCGATTGCGGCTCGGCCTATGGCGATGATCCGGAGCTGCCCTTTGACCAGTTTCCGGTGCCCGTCGACACAATCGATTATCTGTTTTTGACCCACGCCCATATCGATCACATTGGCCGGGTGCCCGATCTTATTGATGCCGGGTTCAAGGGCGAGATCATCTGCACCCATGCCACCAAGGCACTGCTTCTTCCCATGCTGCATGATGCCATGTCCTTTTCGAGCAGAACCGATAAGGATATCCATCGCCTGGAATCACGTATCGACGAGCTGTCCTGGGGGTTTGAGCTGCAAGAAACCTTTAGCCTCAAACAGGGAATCACCTTTAAGCTGAGCAATGCCGGCCATATCCTCGGCTCGTGCTTTATCCTGTTTATCTTCCCTGGCCTTCTGGCCAATGGTTCGGGTGATGTCAGTGACTACCGGGTGATCTTCTCCGGGGATCTCGGCTGCAATGATACCCCTATCCTGCCGGACCCTGACCCGCCGGATGCTTGTGATCTTCTCATCATGGAATCCACCTACGGCAATCGCATCCATCCAAGCAGAAAAGGCCGGGTCGAGGCGCTGCAGAAATTGCTTACAAAAGCTCTCGCCGATCGGGGTATTGTCTATATCCCCGCCTTTTCCCTGGGGAGAACCCAGGAACTTCTGTATGAACTGGACAGGATAAAGCCCAAGGTTCCGGTCTTTGTCGATTCGCCCCTGGGGCTGGCCATCACCAGGATCTATGCAAACCTGGAAGACTTCTGGGATAAAGAGGCTAAGGATCTCAAGGCCAGCGGTGATCACCCCTTTGATTTTAAAGGCTTGTATGCAGTCGAGCGGTATCAGGATCATAAAAAGCTGCTGGACATCAAAGGCCCGGCCATCATCATCGCCGGCAGCGGCATGTGCACCGGTGGACGTATTGTCGATCACCTGCAATATGGCCTTGATGATCCGGCAAATGACATCTTTTTTGTTGGCTATCAGGCCAAAGGCACCCCCGGCAGAAAGATGATTGAGGGGAAAACTCCAGTCAAAGCTGGTATCCATACCCTTACCGCCTATTCAGCCCATGCCGATCAGCCGATGCTCGTCAAATGGGTCCATTCCATGCCCCAACCGCCAAAGGAAATCCGCCTGGTCCATGGGGAGGCCGATGCCCGGCATGCCCTGGCAGGTCTGCTCTAATCTGGAAATGTTGGGGTCACCCATTAAAAGGCCCCACTCGTGCAAAAGAGTAGAAAAGGTATACTTTTTGTTGCATATTGATGTTGAGGGCGTATCATATACAGTATGAAATTTCAATTTGATGAAAAAAAAAGTACCGCCAACAGGGAAAAACATGGGATTGATTTCGATCAGGCTCAAGCCCTCTGGGATGATTTTGATTTGTTAGAAATTCCAGCCAAAAACGTAGAAGACGAAAATCGATATTTGATTATTGGAAAAATCGGTGAAAAACATTGGTCGGCAGTAATCACCTATCGAGATGATTCCATCAGAATAATCTCGGTGAGGCGTTCCAGGGGAAAGGAGATTGAATATTATGAAAGCTAAAGATTTTGACAAAAAATTTGATTCCGGTGAGGATCTGACCAGCCAACTCGATTTTTCAAAAGCGCGACGAGTTAACCAGGAATTCAAGCGCGTTAATATAGATTTTCCAGTTTGGGTCGTGGGCCAACTCGATAAGCAGTCTAAACGGCTAGGTATAACACGGCAAGCTCTTGTTAAAGTTTGGATTGCTGAGAAGTTAAAAGAAGAAAGAATGTAGCGGGTAAAGTGGGTTCAACTCCTTGTCCTTGAAAGCTTTTCTTTAAACAAAGTATCGTCAAGGCATGGCCAGAGCATTATGTATTCAATATCTCCGAGATAGGAGCATATTATGGGGGAGATTATTCCACCGTCAGTCAAGGCTGAAAAAGATCAAAAAATCAGCTTACTAATCGATCGAATAAGCAAGAAGTGTCAAGATTAAAGATTTAATGGGTGACCCCATTATGTTAATAACTACCATTATGTTTAAATAACTATAATGACGACAGAATCAATAAAAACGGGAAGGCAGGATTATGCCGAGAGCCTGCTTGTCCATTTTCGGTATGGTGAGACCCTTAGGCAAAAGGCACAGGGTTGTCTTTCCATCGATCTTAATCAGCGGCAGCTCTGTGATCTGGAACTCCTGTTAAACCGCGCCTTCTACCCTCTGTCCGGGTATCTCGACCGCGAAGACTATGAAAGTGTTCTCGATTCCATGCGACTTGTCGACGGCACGCCCTGGCCGATACCCATCTGTCTCGATGTGGATGAGAAAACGGCCTTGTCACTTTCCTCCGGACAGCAGTTGGCATTAAATGACCAGGAAGGTTTTTTGCTGGCCATTCTCACCATAGGCGATATCTGGCAGCCGGACAAGAAACGGGAGGCCCTGCAGGTCTATGGCACTGATGATACTTCGAGCCATCCAGGGGTGGAGCAGTTGTTTTCCCAGGTTGGTCCGTGGTATGTCAGCGGTACGCTCGAGGGTCTTCATCTGCCGGTACACTATGATTTTAAGGAGTTGCGCCGTAGTCCGGCAGAAACACACCGCCTCTTTTCGCTCAATGGCTGGCGGCAGGTTGTCGGTTTTCATACCGAGGAGTATCTGCATTGCGCCCATCGCGAAATGGTTCTTCGGGCGGCACGGGAGGCAGGGGCCAATATCTTTTTGCAACCGGTGGTCAGTCTTGGGCAGTACGGTAACCTCGACCATTACACCCATGTCCGCTGTTATCAGCAGATAGCGCAAAAATTCCCCAAGAATATGGTGCTGGTCGGCCTGTTTCCCCTGGCCAGCCGATGGGCGGGACCACGCGAGGCCTTATGGCAGGCCATCATCAAAAGAAACTATGGCTGCAGTCATTTTATCGTCGCCGATGACCACGGGGACCCTTTTGCTCTCGCCAACGGCAGTCACCACCAGCTGTTCTACCCTCGCCATGCAGCCCAGGAACTCGTCCAAAAGTTTGCGCCGGAAACCGGTATTGCCATGGTCCCGCTTACCCGAATGGTCTATGTAGAGGATAAAGCGCAGTATCTGCCGGAGTCGGAAGTTATTGAGGAGATGCAGGTGAAGGAAATCTCTTCTGTTGAACTCAAACGTCGTCTTGAGTATGACCTGGAGATTCCTGGCTGGTTCTCCTATCCGGAAGTGGTCGCCGAGTTGAAGCACTCTTTCCCGCCCCGATCCAAACAGGGATTTACCATATTTATTACCGGACTTTCCGGTTCCGGTAAATCCACCCTGGCACGGGTCTTGTTAATCAAGTTTCTTGAGATGCGGACCAGGCCGGTGACCCTGCTTGATGGCGATATTGTCCGGAAAAATCTCTCGAGTGAACTGAACTTCTCCCGCGAACACCGGGATCTCAATATTACCAGGATAGGTTTTGTCGCCAGCGAGATCACCAAGAACGGCGGCATCGCCCTCTGCGCGCCGATTGCCCCCTACGAGGGATCGCGGCAGGCCAACCGGGAGCTGATCAGCAGGTGCGGGGGGTATGTTGAGGTCTTTATGGCCACGCCCCTTGAGGTCTGCGAAGGTCGCGACCGCAAAGGCCTCTATGCCAAGGCCAGGGCAGGGAAAATCCAGGGCTTTACCGGAGTGTCCGATCCTTATATTCCACCGGTGAATCCTGAATTAACTATCGACACATCCTCCATGACTCCGGCGGAAGCGGCCCAGGAGGTCTTGCTGTATCTCGAAGAGCAGGGGTATCTGCGGTAAAGTGGTGTGACCCCATGCATTGCAGCATTTAAACTTATATTTCTTGCAAAACTTATATTTAATGCTATATATTTACCATGCAACAAATCGAGTGGGGACAAAAAGCCTTGCGTCAGCTACGCAAGATCAAAAACCGGCAGGAACAGAATGAACTGTATGCTTCGGTCAGCACGCTAGAAAACTTTCCCCACTGCGACAACGTAAAAAAGATAAAAACCACCGACATGTACCGGCTACGCGTCGGCAACTGGCGGGTTATCTTTACCGAATCGCTCGAAATAGTGACCATAGAAGAGGTGAGAAAGCGTAATGAACGAACTTACAAATAATGTACAGATCATCAAACAAGCAGGAAAGCCGGCCTTTGCCGTAATCCCTTATGATGATTTTGTCAAACTTACAGGAATAGAACAAAAGCCCGATGAACTAACAATCCCCCATGCCGTCGTCGGACTGGTTATCAAAAACAACTGGCCCCTCGTTAAGGCATGGCGAAAACACCTGAAAATGA
>JBBRDD010000311.1:0-4549 GCA_038204235.1 Desulfobulbales bacterium | reverse complement strand
TAAGCTTTGTAAGATCGGCCTCATTGCGTCCACAGGCGATAACCTCACCCAATGGAGAGAGTGATCGCTGCAGCTCCCAGCCGAGCTGACCGTTCTTCCCCAGCAATAAAATCTTCATGGTTTGTATTGCTTCTCCACCCATTGGCGATAAACCCCGCTGGTGATATTCACCACCCAATCCTGATGGTCAAGATACCAGGCCACGGTTTTTCGAATACCCGATGTGAAATTTTCAGCCGGCAGCCAGTCGAGCTCACGTTCGATTTTAGCCGCATCAATTGCATAGCGTCGATCATGTCCAGGGCGGTCAGTTACATAGGTAATCAAGGACCGGTAGGTCGAAAACGAAAACCTGGATTCTGGTGGAACCAATTCGTCAAGGATGTCGCAAATGGTATGCACTACCTCGAGATTGGTCTTCTCGTTGCAGCCACCCACATTGTAGACTTCTCCGACATGCCCGCCATCAAGTACACAACGGATGGAGCTGCAGTGGTCTGCCACATACAGCCAATCCCGAATTTGTTGACCATCGCCATAAATAGGTAAGGGTTTTCCTGAGAGCGCGTTGTGGATGCAGAGAGGGATCAGTTTCTCGGGGAACTGATAAGGGCCATAATTGTTAGAGCAGTTAGTTGTCAGGACTGGTAGGCCGTAGGTGTGGTGGTAGGCACGCACCAGATGGTCGGATGCTGCCTTGCTGGCCGAATACGGACTATTGGGTGCGTACCGATTCGTTTCGGCGAACGGTGGGCTTGTCGGGTCCAGTGAACCGTAGACTTCATCGGTTGAAACATGGAGAAAACGAAACGCATGCTTCTTTTCATCCGTCATTTCATTCCAGTAATTGCGGACAGCTTCAAGCAAGCGAAAGGTACCGACGATATTGGTCTGAATAAAATCGTCCGGGCCATGAATTGACCGGTCGACATGGCTTTCGGCCGCAAAATTGACTATAGCCCGAATCTGGTGCTTGGTTAAAAGAGCTGATACGAGGTTATAATCGGCAATATCACCCTTAACAAAGACATGCTTTGGATCAGTTGCGATGCTGGCCAGATTTTGCAGGTTTCCAGCATAGGTGAGGCTATCGAGATTAACGATCGGTTCATCATGCAGTGCCAGCCAATCAAGAATAAAATTGCTGCCGATAAAGCCGGCACCGCCGGTTACTAAGACTGTCATTAAAACGGTACCTGAGAAGAATATTTGGGAGACATGGCGAAGCCATTGTTTCTTGCAAAAAGCATAACATAAGAATTAGCCAATGTACTCACTTAGGAACTGGGAGGCAAGTTTATTTGAAGAACCTGGGGATTAAATAGAGCAAAAAGTGGGCTGATCTTATGACTTAACCGATTGTTTTATTTGAGATGCTTGTAGAAAGAAAATGTTTCGACTAGCGATCTTTTCGATGATTCAATAAGTGCTTTTGCGATCTTCTGCTAAAGAATATGGACAAAAGTTTGAGGGAAAAGATATACACAAGAAAACCGGAGACCACACCAATTGTAATGCTCCCTATGAGCAGGGGAATGAGTATCTCTTTACCCATCTGCAAAACGGCAAAAAACTGCTCTTTTATATTCCAGAATTCAAGACGACCCAGGGTTCGTCCGATATCAATGAAAAGCCCGGATACTTTTGACAGGGGAGGGCCACCCCACACAGTAGCTCCGAGCCAGTAACAAAAGGTGTAGATTGGGGCCACGGTTATCGGGTTGGTTATCCAGACCGGGATCATTGCCGCCGGCCGGTTCATATTAAAAATTGTGGCAGCCACAAAGGCCAGGACGAGCTGTACGCCGACTGTCGGCGTGAAAGCAATAAAGGTACCCAGTGCTAAGCCTCCGGCGATGGCGCGCGGTGAACTGCGCAGCTTGATAACCCATCGTAACACCGGGCGTGTTCGCATAAGCAGGTTGCGGCGGTTTTTTTTAGGGGAGGATTCTGCCATTATTATTTCATAATACCGGTGCTTGTTTCTTCTCGGTAGAACGAGGGTGTTTCGCAGGCACATGGTTTTCTTGCAAAGAGCGCAAGAGGTTTAATTGCAGGCCACTAATCCCGCCCAAAAGCGTTGCGGGATAAGTTCCTTCACGAAATAATATTCTTGCAAAGAGCGCAAGAATATTATTTCTAATTCATTAAGGTCTATGGCAATATCCTGATACTAGGATACATCCCAACCATGTCCCCGAACTGGAACGGCTGGATGGTGTTCAGGGAAAGTTTCTGGTTGCGCTGGGCATGGCCGGCATTTGCACCATCTTCAAAAAAGGCGCCGTTGGCCTCGAGGATATGCTGGATACGTTCCTTGAAGGCATTGACCAGCAAGGCCCCTTTACCCTCAAAATGCATGCGTCCTTTGGTAAAGGACGATTCGACACTGGCCAGTTCTGCCAGCGACATGGAATTTGTACGCAGTTCCTCACTGTTTCTTATCAGCCCCCAGACGATATGGTCCTCGGGGATCTCCAGTGGCTGGTCGACATCGATAATGGTATGGGGCATGATCACGCATCCCCTGCCGATCTTGAGTCTGCTCTCTTTTTTGCCGTAGAGAAAGCTGTTGAATCCCACAAAAACATTCGATCCAAGGCGGGCCTCAATTATTTTGGCGCCATGGGCGGTGACATTATATCCTTCCAGGCATGAGTTGATGATAAAGCAGTTTTCCTGGGCGTTGGCGCCCTTGCCGAGGCTTGAATTTTCTATATACGCCCTTTGGGCAACCAGCACATTGTCGGCGATTTTAATATTGGGCAGGACCACAGCATATCGATCAAGTGAGGCGGTCTCGGGGACGGACTCTATGGTGTCAAGATTGACAAAGTCGAATACACGCTGGAATTGATCTTTCCGCTCATCAATAAAATCTATCAGAATTCCCCATGGAACATTATCGGGGGAAAGTGAGACGTAATGGGCCAATGCCTCCTGCGGGTATTTATAGAAAAAGTTGAAATTACCGGGGCTGTTCACCCAGATTGTGCCGGGATCGACCTTGAGGTGATTGATTTCGCCGGCCTGGATATACGAATATGCGCCGATCACGCAGTCGCGCATGGTGGTGAGATCGACGGTGGCGAAGGGCCCGAGGAAGCAACCATCGGACGGGGCACCATGGATGTTGGCGTAGTCCATGGCCAGGGTATCTTTTATAAAGAATTTTTCCGGCGTTTCCGGGTCGTGAGAGTAATTGTGCACCAGGGTTTTGACCAGGGCGCTGTCTTCGATATCGATAATTTCATCTTTGGTCAGGGTGATGGTGAAACTATTAAATTTACGCACATCATTTTTTCGCTTCAGTTCGTCGCCGCGAATATCGCTTTTATATAACAGCGAGTTCCTGACTCGGCATTTTCCCAGGAAATAGCTGCCAGCCAGGGCGGAATGCTCAAAGTGCAGATCGAGCGGATGGTCGGGGGTTATACCGTAAAAAGCGTAAAACTTATTCATCTGATCCGGCGGGATCAGGGCATCGGCGTAGGGGCTGACATCAAATTTCAATTCTCTGAGATTGATATTAACTCTCTGGACAATTCTATTAAAAAGTTTTTGCAGTTCTTTCATAAGATTTCCTCAGGGAGTTTTGAAAAGAGAAGAGAGATCTGGATCAGTTTTCGAGAGTGGTCATTTTGTGAAAAACAGCGGCAAAGACATCGGAAATTCTCAGGATACCGACTATTTTATCATCACGGGTGACTAAAAGAGACAGGTGTGTGCCGGCAACAAGTCTTTGTATGGCCGTGTCGAGACTGCTGTTTTCCGAGACGTATTCACCGGGCGAGGGCGTTTGCATGAATTCTTCGACTTTTTTTGTGGCTGCCTGGCGTAAGGAATGGTCGCTCATAATCTTGCCATGGGATCGATATAGATCGCGGAGCTGCGCAATGTAGTTATCACTGAAATTGAACGCTTTGAGTCGTTCAATTTCCTCATGCGCTTTATGCTCGGGTTGAATAGCTTTTAATGCCCGCAGCTGACTGATCTTCCCGACAACCTGGCCGCTTTCGTCAAGAACCAGTACCGCGCGGTGCATATATTTTCGCATGGTATAGGTTTCCTGGGCTTTTTCCAGGGTCAGTATTGCATCGATAAGTGATGTCCCGACAACGACCGTTGCATATTCGGAAATCGGAACCATAAGATCTTTGACAAGGTGATTTTCCATATGCCCCCTCATTATTAAAAAAAATTATGCTCTATTTTGTAGGATAAAAATTGTATTTTGTCAAACAATTGCGGGCAGGCGTTGAATTCCGTTGCGGGTATTGGTGTTGCCGTAGGTCGTGCATCATGAGGGAATACCGTCATGAAACAGCAGACAATGAGATTGAGGTTTCCGAGTCTGCGTTCAGCGAGAGTCCCACTCTCATGCGATGGACGGGGTTAAACTTACGAGTTTTTTTTCTAACTGGAGATAGTTCCGGTCCAGATCGTGGTTGCGGCGGATATGTTTGCCGGCCGCGCGAGCAAGTGTCTCCCGGTTTGTTTTGTTCTCTATCAGCTGCTGGATGTTCTTTGTGAAAAGTGAAGGTGTTGC
>JBBRDD010000310.1:0-4551 GCA_038204235.1 Desulfobulbales bacterium | reverse complement strand
CGGCATAGGTACAAAAGATGAACGGGATGGTGTGTTCGTTGCCAATACTCCCGTTCTGGATGAACTCTTCACCGAACCGCTCCAGCTGCAATTGAAAGCACACGGCAAGGCAGTCGGCCTGCCGACAGATGAGGACATGGGCAATTCCGAGGTGGGGCATAATGCCCTCGGAGCAGGCAGAGTGTTCGCCCAGGGGGCAAAACTGGTTAACCAGGCCCTGAAGTCAGGAACTGTCTTCCAGGGTGAGGCCTGGCAGAAATTAAAAAAAATTGGCTGTAGCGGAAAAACAATTCATTTTATTGGTCTTCTGTCTGATGGCAACGTACATAGCCATATCGATCAGCTTTTTGTCTTACTCGATCAATGTGCCACTGATGGTATGCATAAAATCAGGGTCCACGTCCTGCTTGATGGCCGTGATGTAGAGCAGAAGAGCGCCCTGAAATATCTTCAACCACTCGAAGAAAAACTGGCGGCCCTGTCCAGAGAAGGCCGGGATTTTCGTATCGCATCCGGGGGTGGTCGAATGGTGACGACCATGGACCGTTACGGTGCCGATTGGCAGGTAGTTGAAAACGGCTGGAAGGCCCATGTTTTAGGGGTCGGACGGGTTTTTTCCAGTGCCTCTGAAGCGGTACGCTGCTTTTATGAAGAAGACCCGGAGATGACCGATCAGTATATGTCCAGTTTTGTCATAACCGACGCTGAAGGTCCGGTCGGTACCATCGAGGATGGCGATGGCGTGGTCTTTTTCAACTTTCGCGGAGACCGGGCGATTGAAATTTCCAGGGCGTTCGAAGAGCCAGATTTTAAGGAGTTTGACAGGGTTCGGGTGCCGCAGGTGTTTTATGCCGGCATGATGCAGTACGACGGAGATGCGCTGATTCCGAAAAATTATCTGGTTTCGCCCCCGACTATCGATCATGTTCTGAGGGAGTATCTCTGTTGCTCGAAAATCACGTCTTATTCAATTTCCGAGACCCAGAAATTCGGCCATGTCACCTATTTCTGGAATGGCAACAGATCGGGTTATATCGACGAGTCTATGGAAAAATATGAAGAAATTCCTTCTGATAAGATCGCTTTTGACCTCAAGCCATGGATGAAGGCGGGAGAGATTACCGATAAAGTTGTTGCGGCAATTGCAAGCGGCAACTATAAATTTGTCCGTCTCAATTATCCCAATGGTGATATGGTCGGACATACCGGAATGGTGCCGGCTATTCTCATTGCTGTGGAAACAGTCGATCTTTGCTTGAACCGGATTCTACGGGCGGTAAAAAAAGCCGGCGGCATTGTGATCGTTACTGCCGATCATGGCAATGCCGACTGTATGTGGACGGAAAAAAACGGCAAGAAAACCCCCATGGTTGCCCATACCCTTAACCCGGTGCCTTTTATCATTAAAGATTACAGTGGTGCCAACCGTTTTCAACTGACCGGGGTTGAAAAACCCGGGCTGTCAAACGTTGCGGCGACCATCTGCACGCTTTTAGGGCTGGTGCCACCGAAAGAGTATGATGCTTCTCTGGTTACAGTAAACAGCTAACCCCGGTAAACGGGTAATGAGCCGGGCTAAGTACCTTGGCGGTACATTTAAGCTATTGACGTTGAACGCACTCTCAGGGTTCTTGTTTTTTGACAGAGCTCTAGGAGTAAGGTACTAAAATAATCTTTCAGTAGTACTAACAATCTTTCAGTACAGGTAGAAATGACAGAACGAATCAGTAAATCAGCCCAAAAAAGACGTTTTAAAGACGAGGAAAATGCTGCGGCAGAACTGGCGTTGCTCTCCGATAAGGATCTGAAAAAACTTGACATCAGCCAGGTGTTAAAGGATGAAATAATTCGCTGCAGAAGCCAAAAAGGCGGGGCCTTAAAACGACAGATTAAGTATCTGGCCAAGGTCATGCGAGACGATTCGGTTGATGCAATATTTGATTTTCTGACGGAAAGAAAAGGCTCAAAGGTAAAAGAAACCAAGTTGTATCGAGAAGTTGAACGCTTGCGGGATGTGCTCATTAATGAGGCCATTAATGCGCAGCAGGAATGCCTCCAGGAAGGAATGATTTTCGAACCGGATTGGCAGGGAGAAGAAATCGATTCTTTTGCACGGCGTTTTCCGGTGGATGAAGGGGATCTGCGCAGGACAGTTTTTCAATATGTTAAAACCAGGCTGCACAACCACAACCGGGAGGTATTTCGTATCGTAAAAGCGGCGGTGGACAAGCAGGAAATATTGCGAAAAATGGATACGGCAAACTTGGAGTAGCTCATGTCAATCCGGTCTCTGGCCCGAGAGCTCTATCGGGCCCAGCAAAACGTAACGGAGTTGCAAAAAAAATTGGACAGTGCAGGGCAGGATAAAAAAGATTCCCTGACGCAGGAGCTCCGTCACGCCATGCAGGAATTACAGATGCTGCGCCGCATGCTTGACGGGGAAAAAGAATCCGGTACCTTCCGCCAACGCTTCAGTGGATTCGGCAGTTCAAGAAAATAACAATAGAACCTCGTACTTTACAAGAACAGTGCAGCACTAAGGAAAACATTGCAATGAAAAATATCTTTGCCAACCGGATGCAGGGTGTGCCTCGGTCTTTTATTCGGGAAATTCTTAAAGTGTCGCTGGACCCATCCGTCGTTTCCTTTGCCGGCGGTCTGCCTAATCCTGCCTTTTTCCCGGTAGCGGAGATCCAGCGTGCCACGGAGAGAGTTTTTGCTAAGTATGGGGCTGGTATATTGCAGTATAGCAATACCGAAGGCGACATCAAGCTGCGGGAGCAGATCAGTGCCAGATATCTGGCGAAGAAGGGATTGTCGATTCCAGCGGAAAATATCTTTATCACCAACGGTTCGCAGCAGGGGATAGATCTGCTTGGCAAAGTGCTTTTAAACGATGGCGACAGGGTGCTCATCGAGGAACCCGGTTATCTCGGCACCATCCAGTCGCTGTCTCTTTTTAGAGTCCAGTTTGTGCCTGTCCCGGTGAGCGACGATGGTATGGATGTTCATATTCTCGGCAGGCTCAGCGACGGCTGCGGGGCGAAAATGCTCTATACCGTACCGACCTTCCAGAATCCGTCCGGAATAACCTATAGCGATGATAACCGGGAAAAAGTCGCCGTTCTTGCCAAACGGAATAAATTTATCGTGGTCGAAGATGATCCTTACGGTGAATTGCGGTTTTCCGGTCATGGGGCCAGATCTTTTTATCAATACCTGCCGGACCAGACCGTTCTCCTTGGATCTTTTTCTAAAATTGTCGCCCCAGGCCTTCGCCTTGGTTGGATAGCCGCTCCCGCCTGGATTTGTGAAAAACTCATTATTGCCAAGCAGGCAGCCGATCTGCATACGTCCAGTTTTACCCAGAAGATATTGTACGAATTTTTGCTGGAAAATGATCTTGACGATCATATTAAAAAAATCACCCAAGCCTATGGGACCCAGTGCCGGGCCATGCAGGAGGGACTTGCTCGACATTTTCCAGCGACCATCAACTTTACGAAGCCCGAGGGCGGGATGTTCTTATGGGGGCGATTGCCGAACGATATGGACTCCATGCAGCTTTTTGAGGAAGCCGTGCGGGAAAAAGTAGTCTTTGTCCCTGGTGACCCCTTTTATACCAATAAGTCAAAAACCTCGGCCTTCAGGCTCAACTTTTCTTGTGTTGACCCTGAAACTATCGAAGTTGGGGTTAAGAGGATGGCGCGAGCGCTGGAAACATATGGAACTTATTAGTGTTGTCAGGGGCTGAGAATTATTCAGTTTGACTGTCTTGCCGGTTATATTTCGTCGCTGTCCACGTAGGCATACGCGCTGTGTTTATGGATTGACTCAAAGCTTTCCACCCCGGCGGAGAACCAGGTGATGTTCGGGTCGGCCTGAGCAAGTACGGCAACCTTTCTGACCACGTCTTCTACGAACATAGGGTTGTTGAAGGCTTTCTCGGTAACGTATTTTTCATCCGGCCGTTTAAGCAGTGCATACAATTCGCAGGAGGCCGACTGCTCGACCATTGTGATTAAATCTTCTGCCCAGATGAAGTTGTTGAATTTGACATTGAGAGTGACCTCTGCCCTCTGGTTATGCGCGCCCCCGGTGCTGATCTCTTTTGAACATGGGCAGAGCGTGGTTACCGGCACGGTAACGGAAAGAATGAATCCTTCGTCGTCGCCGATACCGCCGGAAAAACTGCAGGCATATTCCATCAGACTGTGGGTATCGCTGACCGGCGCTTTTTTGTCGATGAAATAGGGAAAGGTCATTTCCAGCCGAACGGACTTGGCCTGCAGGTCCTTCTTCAGTCTGGCTAAAATGGATGAGAAACTGGTTACGGAGAGTTCTCCCAGATATTCGCTCAGTACAGAAGTAAAAGTTTCGACACAGTTTTCCCTGTTGCTTTCGGATAGCCTTGCCCGCATGGAAATAGTGGCGATAGTATTTTGCAGCTTACCCGTTTTTTCCTTAACGCGAACAGGAGTTTTAAGACCTTTCAGACCAACTGTCTGGATATGCATAGGCTTGCTCGATCTTGATGCAATGAAATTAGAG
>JBBRDD010000309.1:0-4572 GCA_038204235.1 Desulfobulbales bacterium | reverse complement strand
TTTGAACCGACGATCTTCAGTAAAATTCGTTTTCTTTTTGCCCCTCCTCTTTTCGTTGACCAATTTTCTGGGTTTCGCAGTCAACGCTGCGGAGAATGATCCATCAGCCACTCGGACCATTCAGGTAGTTATGGATAATAATTATCCACCCTACGCCTTTCTGGATAGCGATGGCGTCATTCAAGGAATTGTTGCCGATCAATGGGCACTTTGGCAAAAAAAGACCGGCGTCCGGGTCGAGATAAAGACTCTGGACTGGAAGGATGCCCTCACTGGCATGAAAGCCGGAGAGTTTGATGTCATAGACACTATATTCATGACTGATGAGCGTTCCACCTGGCTTGATTTCAGCAAACCCTATGCTCGTCTCGAAGTTTCGGCGTTTTTCAACAATGAAATAAGCGGCATAACTGATGTAAAATCCCTGAAGGATTTTATCGTGGCCGTTAAAGAGGACGATGCCGCAATTGACTTCCTGCATCGTCGTGGGATAGACAACCTGGTCTTTTATAAGAATTATGAGGCAATTATCCAGGCCGCTCAAGCACACAAAATCAACGTTTTTGTCATCGATAAACCGCCTGCTTTATATTTCCTCCACAAGTATGGGATGCAGAACCAGTACAATGTCACCCAACCTTTTCACACGGGAGCATTTCACCGGGCGGTCAGCAAAGGAAATACCGAGCTGCTCACCCAGATCGAGGCCGGTTTCTCACGGATATCAGCCGAAGAATTCCACCAGATTGACAAAAAATGGTACGGCACGCCTCTGTTGAGCTCAGATTCTGTAAAATATTTGCTGTTCGGTGTCGGCGCCTCCTGTTTGCTGACTCTTATCCTGTTTGGCTGGAACCGTTCGCTGAGAAAGGCAGTGAGAACGAGAACTTTGGCGCTGGAATCGAGTAAAACGGAGCTGCGGAAAAGTGAGAGCCAGTATCGGGAACTGGTTGAAAATGCCAACAGTATTATTCTACGCAGGGATCGCGATGGTCGGATTTCTTTTTTCAATGAATTCGCCCAACGTTTCTTCGGCTATGAGGCCGGTGAGATTATCGGAAAAGACGTAATCGGGACCATCGTACCCGAGATAGACCAGGCAGGAAAAAATCTTCGGCACATGATTGCCGATATCGGATTACGGCCGAACCACTATGCGGCCAATGTAAACGAAAACATGCGCCGGGATGGTACCCGGGTCTGGATATACTGGACCAACAAACCGCTGTACGATGCTGCAGGTGAGGTCAGTGGAATACTCTGTGTCGGCAATGATATTACCGATCGAAAACGCTCTGAGGAGGCATTGGGGCGGGAACGGGAACGATTGGAATTTATCATTGCAGGTTCACGACTCGGCACCTGGGAATGGAATGTCCAGAGTAATGAGACGGTTCGCAATGAAACCTGGGCACAGCAGCTTGGTTATACGCTTCTGGAACTGACGTCATATGATCACCAAACCTGGGGACGGCTGGTACACCCTGATGACCTCGTGCCGGCTCAAAAATCTTTGGCCGATTACATTGCAGGCACCACACCGGACTATGACTGTGAATTTCGAATGCAGCACAAAGACGGCCACTGGGTCTGGATCATGGATCGAGGCCGCATCGTCACCCGTGACAATGAAGGAAAACCCCTGTCGATGTTTGGCACCCACACCGACATAACCAAAATAAAGCGTGCGGAAAAGAAGCTGCAGGCCACCAATGACTTGCTCTCCCTGTTCATTAAACACTCTCCCATTTACACTTTCGTCAAAGAGGTGACTCCGACCACAAGCCGGGTTCTGCATGCCAGTGATAATTATCAGGATATGATCGGCATTTCGGGTTCTGCGATGACCGGCAAAACCATGGAGGAACTTTTCCCGCCTGAAACGGCACAAAAAATGACGGCTGACGATTGGCTGGTTGTCTTTTATGGGAAGACACTTCGTCTGGACGAAGACTTGAACGACCGTCACTACAGCACCATTAAATTTCCAATTCGCCTTGGCGAAAAATACCTCCTGGCCGGTTACACCATAGACATTACCGAGCGTAAAGAGATGGAAGAAGAGCTGCGTAAAAGAGAGAAGCAATTACAAAAGATTCTCGAGATCCTGCCCATCGGCCTGTACTTCGCCGACAAGGACGGCACCCTGCTGCGCAGCAATCCCATGGGGGGTAAGATATGGGGGGCCGAGCCGAAAGTGCCGATGTCCGAATACGGGATTTTCAAGGCCTGGCGCCTCCCTTCACGGGAACCACTCAAAGCCGAAGACTGGGCACTAGTGGAAACGATTCGTAACGGGGCCACCATTGTTGACGAACTCCTGGAAATTGAAGCCTTTGACGGCAAAAGAAAGACCATACTGAACTATTCGGCGCCGGTACTAAATGACAATGGCAATGTTGATGGCGCTATCGTGGTCATGGTCGACATCAGTGATCGAATCGTCCTTGAAAGCCAGCTTAACCAGGCTCAAAAGATGGAATCAATAGGAAGGTTGGCCGGCGGCGTGGCACATGACTTCAACAATATGCTCAGTGTGATTCTCGGCCATTCTGAATTGGCTCTTAAGACGCTCGATCCCCGGCACCCGCTCTTTGTCAGCCTGCAAAATATTAATAAAGCAGCCAGGCGTTCCGCCGATCTTACCCAACAACTCCTGGCCTTTGCCCGCAAGCAAACTGTGGCGCCCAAGGTGCTTGACCTCAACGAGACCGTGACAGGAATGCTGAAAATGCTGCAACCGCTCATCGGCGAGGACATCGATCTGGCCTGGCTGCCGGACAAAGAGCTGGGGCCAGTCAAGATGGATCCTTCCCAGCTCGACCAGATATTGGTAAATCTATGCGTCAATGCCCGGGATGCCATCGAGGGACCGGGCAAGGTAACCATAGAAACGGGTACAGCCACTTTCGATGCAGACTACCGCGCCAGAAATGCGGATTTCGTTGCCAGCGACTATGTATTGCTGACTGTAAGCGACAATGGCTGCGGTATGGATCAGGAGACAATTTCGAATCTGTTCGAGCCCTTTTTCACCACCAAGAAGACGGGTAAGGGCACCGGTCTGGGGCTGGCTACGGTGTACGGCATTGTCAAACAGAATAACGGTGCTATCAATGTAGACAGTGCACCTGGCCAGGGAACAACCTTCAAGATTTACCTGCCCCGATACACCGCCAAGGCAGAACAGATTGCCGATGCAGATGTGCCGGGACTGCCCACTCGCGGCTACGAAACCATTTTACTGGTAGAAGACGAGCCCATGATCCTCGAGGTAACCATGGCAATGCTTGAACCTCTCGGGTACACCGTTGTAGCAGCCGCAACGCCTGGAGAGGCTCTCCGCCTGGCGCGGGAGCATGCCGGGGATATCGATCTGCTGATGACTGATGTAGTCATGCCCGAGATGAACGGCCGGGACCTGGCCCGGAACCTGTTATCGCTCTACCCAGACATCAAACGCCTGTTCATGTCTGGCTACACGGCTGACGTTATAGCACATCACGGTATACTCGACGAAGGTGTATACTTTATTCAGAAGCCATTCACCGTGCACGAATTAGCCGCCAAAATCAGAAAGGTATTGTACAATCAACATTAAAAACGTGCATATGCCATTTCAATGTTTTATAGATGCCACCTTCTCTCACTATTACGTTCCAAAACAACAACCGTAAACAGTAAGCCAGCACCTGACTTGCCAACTATCCCCGGTGCCTCAGCATGTCCGCTAATCTGAAAATCCTTTTTGCCCTGACCCTGATACATTTCACCGGCGATTTTTATACCGCCTTCATCAGCCCTCTGTTCCCGGTTTTTGTCGACAAGCTCGGCCTCAGCCTGACCCAGGTCGGCATCATTGCCGGGACGATGCGCCTGCTGGCTTTTATTATTCAACCGACCGTCGGCTATTTTGCCGACCGCTGTCCGACGCGAGCCTTTATCTTTCTGGGCTTATCACTGACCATTGTGTTTATCCCGCTGTCGGGATTCGCCCCCAATTTCTGGGTGCTGCTGCTGTGCATTGCTCTTGGCTCCGTCGGTTCGTCGATGTTTCATCCTTCCGTCACCGGCATGGTGCCTCTTTATGCCGGGTCGAAAGCCGGTTTTTCCATGTCCGTCTTTAATACCGGCGGCACCCTGGCCTTTGGCCTCGGCCCTCTTTTGATCACCTGGTATGTGGCTTATTTTGGATTGACAGCCATGCCTTTCACCATGCTTGCCGGACTGCTGGTCCTGGGATATCTGGTGAAGGTAATTCCCGCGCCGCAAAGCGAAGGGCTGAATCGGTCCGGTTTTTTCAGTGCCCTCAGGGAAAGCCTCGGCAGCGTCTGGAAGGTCGTTGCCCTCATCTGGCTGGTCATGTTCATACGGGCGATAGTCGGTCAGTCTTTTCTGACCTTCATGCCGGTACTGTATGTGCGGGAAGGTTTCAGCGTGGTATCGGCAGGGGCGATTTATTCGTGTTTTATCGTCTCGGGCACTGTCAGCGGCTTGTTATCCGGCTATTTCTCCGATCGTATCGGCTTCAAACCGGTTTTTATTTTCTCTTTTCTGGGTATGGCACCGGCC
>JBBRDD010000308.1:0-4659 GCA_038204235.1 Desulfobulbales bacterium | reverse complement strand
CCATTCCGAACACGGAAGTTAAGCTCTTTAGCGCCGATGGTACTGCACGGGCGACTGTGTGGGAGAGTAGGTCATCGCCGTTTTTTATAAAACAAAAGCCCCAGCAGATTCCTGCTGGGGCTTTTGTCGTTCTATACATTGCTGTATGCCGGGGTGGGTCTTTTTTCCTATTCGCCGGCAAACTCCATTAACGAAAAGATTGCATAATCGGCTATCTGCGCCCTCCCCTTCAGGTCCGGCAGTTCAATAATAAAAGCGCACTCGACAATATTTCCGCCTAGTTTTTTAACGAGTTTAACCGTTGCCCCGATAGTCCCGCCAGTGGCAATGAGATCATCGATGATGACAACTTTTTCACCTTCAATTATAGCATCCTTGTGAATCTCCATTGTCCCCGAACCATATTCCAAAGTATAGACCTCTTCGATAGTATCATGGGGGAGTTTACCTTTTTTGCGCACCGGAACAAAACCTATACCCAATTTATAGGCCAATACTGCACCAAAGACAAAACCTCTGGCATCAATGCCAACAATCTTATCTATTTTTTTATGTCGATACCGTTCATAAAAGATATCACAGGTTTCTCTAAAGGCATCAGGGTCACTCATTAACGTTGTTAAATCGCGAAAAATAACGCCTGGAATCGGCCAATCGACAATACTCCGCACACATTTTTTCAAATCCATCTTGTTCCTCAATTTTACCTGTTTATTGAAATTGTTCTATAACTTTGACAAGAAGTCGTTTTACATTATCGGCGTTTTGCTGGAACACAGTAATAATGTCATCCCAGGTTACGGGCTGTTCATCAAGTTTCCAGCAGTCATAATCAGTAGACATAGCCACGGCGGCATAAGGGATCCCCGCTTCATTTGCCAACATCGCCTCAGGTGCTGTTGACATGTTGATAACATCTGCCCCCCACAACCGAAACATCTGTGATTCCGCCACGGTAGAAAAACGCGGTCCCTCAATAGTGACTACACATCCCTGGTGATGGAGCTTTAAGCCAAGTGCCAGACCTGTATCGAACAAGGTCCCTCGCAGTCCTGCATCAAAAGGCTGGGCCATGGCGGTATGGTGAACACCGTCGGCAAAAGAATCAAAGAAGGTATTTTTCCTGAAACGGGTAAAATCAATAAATTGATCAAGAATAACTAAATGACCGCGATCTATTTCCGCCCTGAGACTACCACAGGCGGTTGTTGCTATAATATGACTGACCCCAATTTGTTTCAAAGCCATAATATTGGCTCTATTATTCACCTGACCAGGGCTGTATTGATGTTTTCGGCCATGTCTGGCCAAAATTACCGTTTCAACCCCGCCAATCTTACCGGTCATCAGTGATGACGATGGCTTACCATACTCGGTATCCACTTCCACCACTTTCGGTTCCAGCAAAATATCCGGATCATCGAGTCCTGAGCCACCAATAATACCTATTTTTAGCATATTTTTCCCCTGCAGTGCGTATGTTGCACATAATATTTCAGTATGAACTTGTGGTGTATTGCAAACTCGCCTACTGTATCGAACTCCCTGGGCAGGCGCAACTTTTTTATAAACGAGATAACGAACAGCACCTTTCACTTTTATTGACTTTCAGCCTTTTCTGCCAATAATATAGCCTGGTATCTACTTCCTCTGATTAAAGGATTTTATAATGTGGCTAAGCCAAAAAATGAACCAGCTCAGGCAAAATGGTGGTATGCTCCCCGCTACCTTCCTCCTGGTCGTGATCTGTATTGACCATTACACTAAATATCTGGCAGAAATGCTTCTTGCAACAGCTGGGGAAGTGGCATTTTTCAACAGTTTTTTAAAATTTACTCTTATCCAAAACTATGGCGGCTTCCTGGGTATCGTCAATAATCTCTCGGAAACCAGCCGATTTTTCCTTCTTAATTTCTGCGTCGCTCTACTTCTTCTCGGCTGTTTTCTGTATCTCGTTGCTTTCAACAAAAGAACATTTCGCCACGATATTCCTCTAGCTTTTGTTACCGGTGGTGGTACCGCGAATCTTCTGGATCGACTGCTGCACAATGGTGGAGTCACTGATTTTTTAAGTATAGGTATCGGCGATTTTCGAACAGGTATTTTCAACTTTGCTGATGTCGCTATTCTTGGCGGATCTTTTATCCTCGGGTACACATTCTTTTCATCGCCCTCCGCTCAGAAACGGCCGCCGATAACAACCCCATAATCTTTTCTCGCGCTTTTCTTAGACGATTTATGTATAAATACCAACTTATCGTTTTTTCCATTACCCTAGAGGAGTGATAAATACTTTGGTAGTGTAATCACGCTATTAATGTTAAAATATTCTTCACTTTTTTGGTTTTTATGAAGGACTTACAGAAGTAAGTCACTAACCCCGCCAAAAAACTTTGCGGGATAAGTGCCTTCACGAAATAATACGTACAATTTCATTCACGGAGTCTGCAATGTTGAAGGTAGGATTTATAGGCTGGCGAGGAATGGTAGGTTCTGTTCTTATGGAACGGATGCAGACCGAAAAAAATTTTCAAGGGTTTAAATCAATATTTTTCACAACTTCTCAGATCGGTCAGGATGGCCCCGATGTCGGCTCCGGCACATCTCCTCTAGAAGATGCTATGGATATAAAGCGGCTGGCGGAGATGGATATCATCGTCTCATGTCAGGGCGGGGGGTACACATCGAAGATCTATGAGCCGCTCCGCACCAAATGGAATGGATATTGGATTGATGCGGCATCGACCCTCAGGATGAACAACGACGCCATAATCGTTCTTGATCCAGTAAACCGGTCAGTGATCGACAAGGCTCTCAGCCAGGGGATCAAAAACTATATTGGTGGCAACTGCACGGTGTCGCTGATGATGATGGCAATCGGCGGTCTTTTTCAGCACCAGCTGGTTGAATGGATCAGTTCTATGACTTATCAGGCGGCAAGCGGGGCGGGTGCACAGAATATGCGTGAGCTGATATGCCAGATGGGTGAACTTCAAGGCGGCGTCAAGGATCTTCTTGCCGATCCTTCTTCTGCTATTCTCGATATCGACAAAAAAATAACCGCTACACTCAATGACGGTTCACTCACCATGGACAACTGGGGCGTCCCCCTGGCAGCCAGTCTTATTCCGTGGATTGATGTGCCGGTTGCCGGCGGTCAATCCAAGGAAGAGTGGAAAGGAATTGCCGAAACCAACAAAATACTCGGCAACAGTCCAGATCGGATAATCCCGATTGATGGGCTCTGTGTGCGAATCGGCGCTATGCGCTGCCATTCTCAGGCACTTACTATCAAGCTGAAAAAAAATATCAGCATAGAAGAAATCGAGCAGATCATCGCCGGACACAATGAATGGGTCAGGGTCATCCCTAATGACCGACAAAGCAGTTCCGAGAACCTCACCCCGGTAAAGGTATCGGGAACACTAACCGTCCCGGTCGGTCGTATCCATAAAATGAATATCGGTCCAGAATACCTGACTGCTTTTACGGTTGGCGATCAACTCCTCTGGGGCGCTGCCGAACCAGTGCGTCGAATGCTGAACATAACACTGAAATACCTGCAATAATCGCGGCGGACAATTTATAAAACAATTATCGGGTCGTTCTCATTTCCCCGAACGACCCGTTACTTCGTGCTCTGCCACCTGCTAGCCAATAAAATTAAGCAACAGGCGGTCGACGCTGAGAGCCTGCGGCTGTGGCTCGCTCAAATCGACCATATACCGATCGTTTTCGTCCAGGGGTTCCCCTATCCTTGAGGTAGTGATAAGGACCTTTGGTCTGTCGATATGCTCGCCCACCTCAGTTACCATCCCCACCCTTCTGTCCGAGAGCCTGACATAGGTTCCAGGTGGGTACATCCCCACCATAGAAATAAAAGCAGCCATCAAACCCGGATGGAAACCACCCTTATCGGCAAGCATTATTGTATACGCACCTCTCGGATCTAAAGCCTCTTTGTACGGACGCACTGCTGTCAGCGCTTCGAAGACATCACATATCTGCAGCAGAGCTGTCACTGGATGCCGTACAGCCCACTTCGGTTGCCTTGGATACCCACCACCATCGTAGCGAATATGATGCCCCCAACATGCAGCCAGATCTAAATCAGAAACGTCTTTTTGCTCGGAGAGAATCTCAACCCCTGCCCTTGGGTGATCGCGAATGACGGCAAACTCCGCATCGGTCAACTTGCCTTTCTTGAGGAGAATTTCATCAGGAATCCTGCTCTTGCCAATATCATGCAAAAGGGCGGCAGAGCCGATTGCCAGCAGATCCTTTTTCGACCATTGCATTGCTGATCCCACATATACCGCAAGAGAGGCTACGCGAACAGAGTGACCAACCGTATAACTATCGTAGTCGGCATAATGGACATGCTGCATCACATCGGCAAAACCCGATTGAATGTATCGCAACATAAATTCACTCACCGAACGGGCTTTATCGATGTCTATGGTACGATCTAATGCGGCATCCCCATAAGCACTTGATACAACGTCGTACAATTCCTGATACAGAAAAGTTGGCGACGGCATTCCTGTCCCGACGGCCTGCCCTTCCCAGGCTTTGGCTGTGCTGCCTTTTATATTGCCAACCTGATCTGAAAACGGTTCGGCAATTCTGATATTTTTGATGCCGCTATTGGTAAAAATC
>JBBRDD010000307.1:0-4683 GCA_038204235.1 Desulfobulbales bacterium | reverse complement strand
GTGAAGCTCAGCCGGCCGAACCTCAATGTTATTGTACCGATGGGCGACGGCGACGCCCTGGCCATCGGCGGCAATCACTTCATCCATGCGGCGCGGCGTAATATAGATATCACCGCCATCGTCATGAATAACCGAATCTACGGCATGACCGGCGGCCAGTTCTCGCCTCTTTCCGGGCCGGGTGTAAAGGCGACCACGGCGCCTTATCTGACCATCGACAGCAGTTTTGATGTGGTGGAGCTGGCCAAGGCGGCCGGGGCTACTTTTGTCGCCCGTTCAACCGCCTATCATGCCAAAGAGAGCACGGAACTGCTGAAAAAGGCTATCATGCATAAGGGCTTTTCCGTGGTGGAGATACTGTCACAGTGTCCTACCCATTACGGTCGGAAGAACAAGGAAGGCGATGCGGTCAGCATGCTCGAATTGCATAAGACCAACACGGCAAAGCTTGGTTCCAAGGCCCTGGAAGAAAATCCCAATCTTGTCCCCCGCGGGATCTTTGTCGAAAAAGATCGGCCGGAATACTGTTCTGAGTATGACAAGATAATCGCCTATGCAACGAGGGAGAAGGTATCATGAGTAGAGTAAGACTGGTATTCTCGGGCTCCGGCGGCCAGGGGGTAATAACGGCGGCCATTATCCTGGCCGAGGCGGCGGTTCTGCACGAGGGAATGAATGCCACGCAGTCCCAGAGTTATGGGGCGGCAGCTCGAGGCGGTTCGACCCGGAGCGATATAATCATCTCCGACAGCGATATCGATTTTCCGGAAGTGACCCAGCCCAATATCCTGGTCTGTTTGACCCAGGACGCCTATAACAGCTATTCGTCAATCATCAGGCCCGGCGGCATCCTCCTGACCGACAGCCGCTATGTGCAGGTAGTACGGAAGGTTGATGCCAAGCAGGTCGAACTGCCGATGTATGACAGTGTCATGGAGAAAATCGGCAAGCCGGTGGTCTTTAACATCTGTGTGCTCGGTGCTTTGATCGGCATTACCGAGGTGATCAAGCCGAAGTCGGTCATGGCGGCAATCGCCAACCGGGTGCCCAAGGATTTTGTTAATTTGAACAACCGGGCCTTTGATCTTGGTCTGGTGCTGGGCGCCCAGTACAGCTGGTAATATTGATGGCGTCGTAAAAAGCCTGGTACCCCAGAACAACATCTTCTGGGCGTAATCAATCAAGCTTTTTGCCCTGCCATCCCTGAGGTAGTTTCCATGGCTCCCTGTTGGAAGATATAAACAACAGGGAGTTTTTTTTCATAAAGCAGATTTAGGGCAGAGGGAAGACAGGAGACGATATGGATAGCTATTCTTCGAATACCAGAGGCGAGGATATTATTGCCAAAGCCGAGAGCGTCGGGCTGGACCCACGGGTCCTGTACGAGGCGGTCATTGATCTTTCCTCGGAGGGGCTGCTTACGGCAAACTGCATCAATATGGCCGCCGGGATTCTTCTGAAGGATATAGGCCTACCCCGCTATTTCTTTGAAAATATTCGTAAAGCTGCCCTGGCGCATCTTCTGGAGTCTATTGCCACCTCCATCAAAGTGCTTGATGGCAAGGTGATTCTGTATGGCCGGGTATCCCAGATCGACTTTGACGTGACTCAGGCAAACGTTGCCCAGAGGGTCAGGATCGCTACGGAGGAGACCCGCGATAATATGGAAGCGGTGCTTGAGGGATTGATATCCGGGCATCGCCGGGAGTATTATTACAGTCCGGCGAGCAACTACTACACCTATATTATCCGGCCGGAAACAGTCAACGATTATCCCAGGGAGACCTTTAAAGACTCTCGTTTTCTGTTTACTCTGGCCGGTGACTACACGGCAACTCCGGAGCCGACCAGGAAACGGTACGAAAAAGTCTTAAAAGAGTGCGAAGAATCGACTATTCCCCTGATTGCCGTGTTCAATCTGCCGGAGACAGGTGAGACGAGGTTGATGTTCAATTCCGATTTCGAGTCACCGCAAATCCCGGTGTTGCGCAAAATTCTCGCAGATCATGATCTGACCCTGGTGCGTGCCTACTGGGAACCCTACCTGGGACAGGCATCGGTTCCTTCATCTATCTGCACGCTGTATGTGAACGGCGAACTTACCAGAAAACAGGAAGAAGGCGTTGTCACCGACCTTCGTTCCTATCTCTCTTTTTCTGTGAGTAGCATAAAAGATCTGTACCTGGACGACCGGATAAGTTTCCAGGAAATGCTCTTTGCCGGCAATGCTATCGACTTTACCCATTTGTTCATTTTTAAGGAAAGCGAGAACGTCACCGACCGGGAAATTCTCGAGAACCTGGCCAGCAAAGACCAGCGGGAATCATTTGCCAAGCGAATCCAGAGCTCGAACAAGTCGACTTACGGAGCTCCGGTCATCATGGAAACGGTGACCCGCTATCCGGATCTCATCAAATTTCTCCATGCCCTTTTTCAACTGCGCTTTGCACCCGAACGGATACGAGGAGCGAGAACCATTTCCGAAGAGGAGCTGCAGCGAAAGTGGCTCGAATTTGAAAAAATCATTGCCGGCAGGTTTATCGATTATCCACTGGGCTACGAGGTTTTCAAGTTCATGTTCAAGATCATCACCTGTACCCTGAAAACCAATTTTTATAAGCCGGAAAAACGGTCGTTTTCCTTTCGCTTCGACAATAGTATTCTTGATCCCCTGGTATTCAGCAGGTTCGTCTTTGGCGTCTTTTTTGTCAACGGTCATTATTCCTGCGGCACCCATCTGCGGGCGGCGGATATCGCTCGTGGCGGCCTGCGGCTGATCCGCGTATCGCGTTCCAACTATGACAGCGAGCTGGACAACGCCGTGCTTCTCAATTACGCCCTCGGCCCCAAAGCCCAGCGCTTAAAGCATAAAGATATCTGCGAGAGCGGCTCAAAAGGAGTGGTTGTTCCCCTGCCGCAGTATGCCAGCTATAGAAAGGAAGCTCTGAATGACTACACCGAAGGGATTATGGACCTGATGTTGCTGGACAGCTCTGTTGTCGACTATTACGGCAAACCGGAGATGGTCTTTTTCGGGCCGGATGAAGGCACCGCCCCGCTGATGGACGATGTCGCCTACCACGCCCGGAACAGGGGATACCAGTACTGGCGGACGATTACTACCGGGAAGAGTTTTGGTATTCCGCATGATACTTATGGGTTGCTGCAGAGTGGCGAGACCTTTGGTCTTTATGATCAGGGCAATAAAGGAGTTGAGCTGCAGGTGGACGGTCGTTCGGTCATCCTGACCGATGACATGGAAAAAATATATGCCGAGGTTGGTGAAAGCATAGCCGTTTCGGGAATGACCACAACTTCAATCATGGGCGCTTTCAGAACCCTGATAGACCATTACGATGCAAAGGAAGAAGAGCTGAATCTGATGATTACCGGCGGTCCGGACGGCGACCTCGGTGCGAACCAGATTCAATGTTATAAAGGAAAGATCTGTCTGATCGTCGACGGTGGTTCGATTCTCTTTGATCCGCAGGGACTTGATAAAAAAGAATTGATGAAACTGGCCTTTATGCGCAACTCTTCACCAAGAGCCAATTCTTTGCAGTTTCCTGTGGAAAAATTGAGCAAAAACGGCTTTATGGTGCCGATAGAGGCCCGTAACGTCACCTTGCCGGATGGCACCATTGTTGAAGACGGAGCCCTGTTTCACCGAAATTTCCTCAGTAATCCGGTGCATCGCAAATATATCAGCGAGGCGAATATCCGGGCCTTTATCCCATGTGGCGGTTTCAAGGATACGGTTAATCAAGGGAATATCCGCCGGTTTCTCGAGCTCTTCGGCGAACTGCAGTTTATTGTCGAGGGGGCAAACGTCTTCTTTGACGACGCGGCCAGAAGGTATATCGCCACCCAGACGAACATCAAACAGATAAAGGATTCCACGGCCAATAAAGGCGGTGTTTTCAGCAGCTCGATTGCTGAAGTGCTCACCGGTTTTCTTCTCCAGGAAGATTACGAGGATAAACTGCTCAACGACAGCGCGACACGCTGGGCACTGACCAAGGATGTTCTCCATATGGTCGATCGTTATGGTCGTATGGAAACCGGTTTGCTTCTGCGTCTGTACGATGCCGATCCGTCAGTACCGCTTTTTGAGCTGTCGGAGTCTACCAGCGAGCAGATCTTTGCTCTTCAGGATGAGCTGGAACTTCGTCTTGCCGAGATCCTTGCCGACAGCAAACTGGTCTGGAAGGTTATGGTCCACTACATCCCCTCGGTGCTGTGTGAAAAGCTCGGAGAACAGCATATTATGGACATCCTGAACGCGGAGCAGCTCCAGTCCTACAGGGATGCCATTATCACCAAGAAACTGGCGTCAATGGCCTTTTACCGCTTTGGAGAGCGGTGGGAGGAGTATCTTGGGGAGATCGAAGCCGAGTTGCTGCCTTCACTGCATAAAATCTTCGTTGATTGAGTCTGTCGTACCAGGATGACGGCCTAACGGCCTTCATCCTGGCTTTTCTTCATCTGCCGATATGCATCATCCGGGATGATGCGCAGCGGCATCAGATCACTTGCACCCCGTATTACCAAAGAGGGATCAACCCGTACGCAGGCTCCGGCAAAGGCACCCGCAACGGCA
Organism: Desulfobulbales bacterium; assembly: GCA_038204235.1. Lineage (GTDB taxonomy): Bacteria > Desulfobacterota > Desulfobulbia > Desulfobulbales > Desulfocapsaceae > Desulforhopalus_A. Next base: position 83 of record JBBRDD010000307.1, on the reverse strand, counting down.
AAGGAACATACCTGAACATTCATCTGGTCCACTTGCGGAAGACGGCATAAGCTCTGATAAATTCGTTGACGGCTGCCAAAACG
>JBBRDD010000306.1:0-4736 GCA_038204235.1 Desulfobulbales bacterium | reverse complement strand
ACAAGAAACGGCTCCATATGCCGGTTTTTTTTCTGATGGCCCAGGGATTCATAACTGTATCCGCCTCCTTTGCCATCAGTGGAATTAAAGCGGGAAACCGTTTGCCGATCACCTTTTCTGACAATGCAAGAGGCAGCGTCGCCATCATCGCTAAAAAAATCTCCCATTGAAATCTCGAAAACCCTTGCCAGACTGACAAGATTGCCGAGAGGCGGAGATACCATATGACCTTCAATACTGTACAGAGTTGCTTCGGCGATCCCAGACTGCTCGGCAAGTTCGGCTAGTGACAATCCTTTTGCTTTTCTCAGCGCTCTGATCCGTTCTCCAATCTTCATATCTTTGCCTGGCATGGTGTTTCTCCTTTGGGAGCGTCTTTTAAACGTCCGGCCAAAGTTCGGCCGATTGTTCGCGGAGCTTTATTTTCATCACTTTCCCACTTGCAGTAAGCGGGAATGCCTTCAAGAAATGGACAAATTTGGGGGTCTTGAACCAGGCTATTTTACCCTGGCAGAAATCAATAACATCCTGCGGAGAAATATCGGCATCGGGATAGGGAATGACAAATGCTCCCGGCTGCTCCCCGTATTTTTTACTGGGCACGCCGACCACCTGAACATCCTGCACACCATCCATATGATGGAGGAAATCCTCGATTTCCTTCGGATAAATATTCTCGCCGCCACGGATAATCATATCTTTAATCCGCCCGGTAATAGCAAAATAACCATCCTCGTCCATGACGCCGATATCGCCGGAATGGAGAAAACCGTGCGCATCTATCGCCTCAGCCGTGGCTTCCTCCATTTTATAGTAGCCCTTCATGATATTGTAGCCGCGGCAGACCACCTCCCCCGGCTGCCCGGGCGGGAGGTCTTCGCCCGTCTTCGGGTCGACGACCTTTACCTCGATGCCGGGCATGGCCTTGCCCACCGTCTCGCACTTTTTCTTGATTGAGGGTTCATTGTACATCGTCTGGGTCATCCCGGGTGATGCCTCGGTCAAACCAAAAACGATGGTAACCTCGCTCATGTTCATCTTCTCGATGCAGTCGTTCATGCTTTTGACCGGACAGGGAGAACCGGCCATGATCCCGGTGCGCAGGGAAGAAAAATCGAATTTTCTGAACAGCTTATGGTCCATCATGGCAATGAACATGGTCGGCACCCCATATACGCCGGTGCATTTTTCCATCTCGATGGACATCATCACATCAACCGGGTCGTAGGTCTCGACAAAGACCATAGTCGCGCCGTGATTGACGCAGGCCAGCACCCCGAGCACACAACCAAAGCAGTGAAAAAGAGGCACCGGAATGCATATCCGATCGACATGGCTGAAATTCTGGCCGGCACCAAGCCAATACCCATTGTTACCGATGTTGACGTGGGTGAGCATGACCCCTTTCGGGAATCCGGTCGTTCCCGAAGTATATTGCATATTAATGACATCATGGGGATCAAGAGAGTCCTGACGCGCCTGGTATTCTGCATCGCCCGTGGCAACCGCCAGGGACATAACCTCCGACATCGAATAGAGGCCGCGGTGTTTTTCCGGGCCGAGAAAGAAAACCCTTTTCAAACGAGGATACCTGCTTGAACGGAGCTCTCCCCGTGGGTGGGTCTTCAGCTCAGGGATCAGCTCATAGAGTATTTCCAGGTAATTCGCATCGCGCAGCCCGTTGATAATAAATATATTTTCGCAATCGGACTGCTTTAACACATAATTAATCTCTTCCGAGCGATAGTTGGTGTTGATGGTCAAGAGTATGGCACCGATGCGGGCGGTGGCAAACTGCAGGGCGACCCAATGCGGTACATTCGTCGCCCATACCGCCACCTTTTCACCCTTCTTGATCCCCATGGCCATCAAGCCTTTCGCCATGGTATCGACGGTATCGGAAAATTCCCGCCAGGTCTGTTTATATTCCCTGTCGACGTAGGCAACCGCATCCTCGTTAGGATATTTGTCGACCGTCTCCTTGAGAATCTGGCCGAGTGTTACCTCCCTGACAATCTCATTTCTTGGCATGATTAGCACCCACTAAAGTGTAAAAATTACGGCATATATCTGTGCATCTCCACCAATCGCACTCAAACAGTGGGGGACGAGAGAATTATAATACATCGTGTCGCCTTCTTTTAACACATGGGTATCCTTGCCGTATTGCAGTTCAACCTCCCCGGTGATAACCACGACAAACTCCTCACCTTCATGGGAGGAGTTCTCCCGTTCGTCAGTTGGTGAGATTTTAATGAAAAACGGTTCCATATGGCGATCGGCTTTACCAGCGCCCAGAGCATGATAGCGATAATGCCCCTGCGCCTTGCCTTTGTGCGAGGCAACGCCCTCTTCCCGCTCCGCTGACCTGGTAATAACCGGATCTTTGGCAAGCTGGTCATCCATAAAGGTGCCGACCCGCTGTCCCAGGGCACGAGCAAGTTTCACCATGACTCCCAGTGCAGGAGAGACACTGCCGCCTTCGATATCTTCAATAAGGCTTACCGGCAGGCTGGTTCTTGCTGCAAGATCGTCGACACTCATATCGAGTTTTGCCCGGAATGTCTTGATCCTCTTGCCTATTTTTGCTGCATCGCTCATGTTTTCTTCTCCCGCTTCTCTCTGATGGTTATCGTTTTTCGATTTTAAAGATGCGCCTTCATCCACCCTTTTGCCGTCTCCACTATTTCCATGTTTTTGGGAATTAATTTAGGTTTTGCCGCAAAACTGTCTTTTAAGGCAGTCAGCACGGCGTCTTCCGGCAGGCCAATCAGATCGAGAGCAATCAGGGCACCTAAAAGCGCGGTATTAGCGGCCTTGGGTACTCCTTTTGATGTGGCGATTTCCGCAGCCGGAAAGGCATAAACGGTGACATTTTTGGGGAGTTCAAATTCTACCGGTATTTGCGTATCATAGATGATCACCCCGCCCTCTTTAACGGTTGGGGCAAATTTTTCCAGAGACGGCTGGTTCATCGCCACCAGCACGTCCGGTTTATCGACAGTGGGAGACCCGATTTCCCCGCTGCTCAACACAACGGAGCAGGACGCAGTACCGCCTCGCTGTTCCGGGCCATAGCTCGGAAACCAGGACACATTTCTGCCGGTGTCGTTGCCGGCATGGGCCAGCACCAGACCGAGGCTGAGAATGCCCTGTCCACCAAATCCACAAAACTTGAATTCTTTTTCGGCAAAACCGCTCGCATCGACCTGCTCGGCGCTGCTGGCTACGACCAGCTCATCCAGTGCCTTTACCGTATTATGACGGGCGGGTGGTGCTGCCTCCGCACTCCGATCGCGGAAATTGCCCAGCGGATACGTTTTTTCCATAGCATCAATGGTAAACTGGGCCGCGGCAACAGCACTGACTTTCATATTGGTCGGACAGGGCGAAAGAATCTCGACAAAGGCATAGCCTTTACCTTCTTTCTGAATCTCAATCGCTTTACGAATCGCTTTTTTGGCTTTAAGAATTCTTTTGGTATCGGCCACCGAGACCCGTTCGATAAAGATCGGGGCTTCCAATTGATTGAAGACTTCACATACCTTCAGCGGATACCCGTCTGTCGTCACATCTCTGCCAAAAGGCGTGGTCGCGGTCTTCTGCCCGGGCAGGGTAGTTGGAGCCATCTGGCCGCCGGTCATGCCGTAAATTGCATTATTGACAAAGAAGCAGACAAATTTTTCGCCTCGATTGGCGGCCTGAAAAGCGTTGTTGAAACCGATTGCGCCTAAATCACCATCGCCCTGATAGGCGATAACTACCTTGCCGGGGAGCGATCGCGACAGTCCTGTCGCCACCGCAGAGGCCCTGCCGTGGGGCGCGGCGACATTGCCGCAGTCGAAGTAGTAGTAGCAAAAAGCGCCACAGCCGACCGGGGAAACAAAGACCGTGTCATCCTGCAGGCCAAATTCGGCCACCGCCTCGGCAATGAGTTTATGGATGATGCCATGGCCGCAACCGGCGCAATAATGGGTAGCCTTGGTCTTGCTGCCGTCTTTTCGCTCGAAGTGCTCGTAAAATCCTACTGCTTTTTTTAACATTCAACTGCCTCCATCATTTTTCGGGCCGCAGTCACAACTTCCTGCGTCGTCATCAGCATTCCGCCCATGCGGTTGACCAACTCGACCGGCACAAATTCTTTTCGGTCGAGATGCAGCAGTACATCGTCCCGATACTGACCATTGCTCAGCTCGACCACCAGGATTTTTCTGCCTTTGGCAACTTTGCGTAACTCGTCCTCTGGAAATGGAAAAAGCGTAAGTGGTCTGAACAGGCCTGCCTTAATACCCTCCGCCCGCAGGGCATCGACTGCCGAACGGGCAATCCGCGCAGAGGAGCCGTAACCGGTCAGAATCAACTCGGCATCGTCGGTACGATAGTTTTTCGATGCGGCATCAACGCTCATCGAGGCGTATTTGGCATCGAGCAGCCAATTGTGTTTTTCCTGAAGATCGTTCTGCAGATATATCGACGAGATAAGATTTTTTCGTGTCTTGCTATCGGCCTGTACCGCCCACTCACTGACATCAGGAGGGGTAAAGGGGTGCTCAGGTATTTCCAGCGATTCCATCACCTGGCCGAGAACAGCATCGGTCAGGACAATAACCGGATTGCGGTATTTATAGGCAAGTTCGAAGGCCTTAATGGTCAGATCGCACATTTCCTGAACCGACGAAGGTGCCAGGACAATGGCCTTGTAGTTGCCGTGCCCGCCGCCTTTTACCGCCTGATTA
>JBBRDD010000305.1:0-4741 GCA_038204235.1 Desulfobulbales bacterium | reverse complement strand
GCGGCCATGGCCAGATGTGATATCGCGGTGGTGCTTCTCGATGCCGATGAGGGCATTACCGAGCAGGATACCAAGGTCATCGGCTATGTTCTGGAAGAAGGCAGGGGGCTCATTGTCCTTGTTAATAAATGGGACCTTCTGCAAAATGATAAAAAACGCCAGGAAGCGGTAATGCTGGAAGTCGGGCGGGCGCTGCCCTTTGTAGGTTACGCACCGATTTTGAATGTCTCCGCCTTGACCGCTTATGGGATAAAACGTCTCTTTCCGGTGATCGGTTCCGTCTATCGGCAATATACCGCCACGTTTCCAACTTCGGCCCTCAACAGACTTTTACGTGAGGCGGTTGAGCAGCATTCTCCGCCAATCTACAAGAACAAACGACTTAAATTCTACTACACCTCGCAGGTTGGTACCTGCCCGCCTAAATTTGTCGTTATGACCAATAGTTATAAAGGGGTGCACTTTTCCTACGAACGCTATCTGACCAACCGCTTTCGTGAAGGCCTGGGCCTTGACAAGGTGAGCATTAAACTTTTTTTTAAGGATAAGTCAGAGCAGAGAGGGGAGAAAAAGTAAAAAGATCATTTATCTAATTACTTACCTGATTACGACCAATCTTCAGCACGCCTCAAGTGACGCTGCGGAATTGGTCTGGATCAGGCCGAAACTTGTTCCATTTATCCAACGTATGGACGACGAAAATCACCCGTTTGCTATGCCAGCCATCCCGTGGAAAGAGCATACTTCGTCAGCATTCCTATACACACGGCCACAACTATCAATCGTAGATATTTGGGATGTATTCTAAATAAGCAGTGCGAACCACCCCATGCTCCCATGAACTGGCCAGTCATCATTACAATACCAACAAGCCATACCACTTTTCCCGCCAGTAAGAAGACCAGTAATGAGGCTATATTAGTAGAGAAATTGAGAGTTTTGGCCACAGCTGTTGCTTCGATTAAGCCATGGCCTCGCAGGGACACCCCTGCCAGGGCAAAGAACGAGCCGGTCCCCGGACCAAACATCCCATCATACCAGCCTATTAGGGGTACTATAACTCCTCGATATTTGCCTGTCGATATTCGTGGTCTGGCAGATCCCTGCTGGGGGGGTGGCACGACTATAAAATATATGGCGATCACCAGCAGGACAGCAGGTATCACCAGCGTTAAAAGCTGTGTGTTAATAAATTGAACAGCGATGGTCCCCAACATTGCCCAAATAAAAGCAGAGAGCATGAGAAATTTGATATCATACCAACTGACTCTTTTATTTTTCAACATCATATAGGTTGCCGTTGCGGTGCCCATGGTCCCTTGCAGTTTATTGGTGCCTAAAGCGGATAGCGGCGGTATCCCGCACATCATGAGAGCAGGAAGGGCTATGAGCCCACCACCACCGGCCAAAGTATCAATAAAGCCAGCCACAAAAGCCGCTAAAAATAAAAAAGTCAACACTTCTGCGCTAACACTTGAAAATTCCATCACATTTCCTTTTTGAATGTCTCCTACCAGCATGCCCAACTGGAAGCCACAGTCTTGATTTACGAAAAGGGTCTCTTCTCCACAGGCAAGACAATATATCAGCCGTCAGTACAGGACTCAATAACTCTTTCTGTGAATCTCTTTGGTGATGTGGAGGGGCTCGTTTTGGCCTTTGCACTTGGAAGAGACCAGGATTATCTCATGCCTATCTGTATCTTCCTGAACGCCCTGTCGATAAACGACGGTGATTGTTTGTATTCGTTCACAATAGTAGCTGCATGGACAGGGATTCGATCTCTATTCAGCAGGATAAGGAAAGAGAGACTACGGAAATTGATTTTTGCGGGGACTTCTGATGGAGCGAGTTTTAGTCAAGCTTTGTACCGTCTGCCAGCGCTGTCTAGTGACAGTGAAAGCGAGTAGCATCGAGTCCTACCAATACCTGCGCTATCTTTTTGAGATACCTTGAATAGAAGCGAAGAAAATCTGAGGGTGTTGCTCTCGGTTACCTTAAAACCGCAGGAATTGCTATTTTCTTCATTTCCTGGATGATTTCCGTAATCATAACGTTGACGTTTTTGATTACCTGCGCCGCCCCGGCTGGGGTTAACTGATCCCAATGAAGACCAGCTGCCACCACGACCTTGGCATCAAGTTCTCCGGCCAGTCGCTCGGATACCTCTTTGGCTAATTGGTCTTCTTTATGGCCGACATAGCAAAAAACCGAGGCTGTTGCCGAACGGCGGGCAGGGTCCTGTATACTGGCCCGAGGCTGGGCCATAGCCACCGCGCCGATATGAGGTTTGCCACCCCAGATGGACAGGAGATAATCATCCCCCATTTTTGTACAGCATGCCTCGACTTTAAACCCTTCTTGATCTATCTGGAAAAACCACGGGGCCTGGGCCATAAAATTGTCTCTCCCTGCCTGTATTTTTTACCACGCCATGTGTGGGTCATCCTCAATCTAATCCCTGCCAGCGATGGTAGTGGGGGGTGTCAACTCCCAGACGATGCAGAAAGCGGCCCACGGTCCCGTCGATCATCTCATCGATGGTGCGCGGCCTGCTGTACAGTGCCGGAACTGGTGGGAAGATGATGCCGCCGGCCCTGGCCACAAGGTCGAGCAGACGGATGTGGCCGCGATGGAGTGGGGTCTCCCGAACGACAAGGATCAGAGGCTTGCCTTCCTTGAGAGTAACATCTGCAGCCCGTACAATCAGATTGTCGCCGAGCGAATTGGCTACGGCTCCAAGCGTCCGCATAGAGCAGGGGGCGATCACCATACCATCCATGCCGAACGAGCCTGAGGCGATTGACGCCCCGATGTCTTTATTGTCATGGCATTGATGGGCTGATTTACGGACTGTCTCGATGTCGTAATCAGTTTCAAGAGCCATGGTTATACCCGCTGCCTCACTTACAACCAGGTGGGTTTCCACGCCGGCACTGTTGAGCATTTCCACCGCGCGAATACCGTAGATAGCGCCACTGGCGCCGGTAATACCAATGGTTCTCTTTTTCATTTTTATTCGTAGCCTTCTTCTTTTCAAAAGGAGCAATGCTACACAAGAGGCTGACCGCTTGAAGTTTGAACCTGAAGACAATAATCTTCAGGTTCGTTTTGCCCCGTGTGTTCTTATAATGAACGGGCCTTCTCGACGGCTCGTTTGAACCCATCAGCCGATCTGGCGATCACTTCATCGGGCACACAAAAAGCAATCCGCATATGGCCCGGCGAACCAAAGCCGACACCCGGAACAGCCAGGATTTTTTGCTCCTGCAAAAGGGCGACGAATTTGACATCGTCGGCCAGAGGAGTCCTGGGGAAGACATAAAAAGCGCCTTTCGGCTCGGTGAAGGTAAAACCGGCATCACGCAAAACGGTGCAGATGATCTCTTTTCGCCGGCTGTAAATTGCGGTGTCCACCGTCACGTTCTGGAGTTCAGCTACCACCCGCTGCATGAGCGCCGGGGCGTTGACGAAACCAAGAATCCTGTTGGCCAGGGTGAGGCCGTCGAGAAGCTGGGGCTTTTCTTCGATGTTCGGGTGAACCGCCATATACCCGATGCGCTCGCCGGGCAGGGAGAGATCCTTTGAGTAGGAAGAAACCACGATACTGTTGGTATAGGCGGTAAAAATACTCGGCACCTCATGGCCATCGAAAACTATTTTGCGGTATGGTTCATCGGAGATCAGGTAGATAGTGGTCCCCAGTCTCGTGGAAACGGTTTCAAGGAGTTCACCCAGTGCCGCGAGGGATTTTTCAGAATAAATCTGGCCGCAGGGATTATTGGGCGAATTGATGATAATCGCTTTGGTTTTATCGGAAAGAGCTGCTTCGATGGCGGACAGATCGAGGTTGAAATCGGCATCAGTTTTGACCGTCTTACTGACGCCGCCATGGTTATCGATATAAAAACCGTATTCAACAAAATAGGGCGCGAGAATGATCACCTCGTCACCGGCATTAAGCAGTGTTTTCATGACCACATTCAAGCCGCCGGCGGCACCGCAGGTCATAAGTGTATCGCCCTGACTGATGGTCATCTTCTGCTCGATAGACATCCTCGCGGCAAGGGCCTCGCGGACCCAGGGATAGCCGCCATTGGGCATGTAGGAATGTACTCCGGGGCTGGTGTCCTGAACAATTTCCTGGATAACCCGATTATATTCAGGCGGCGGAGGGGCATCTGGATTGCCAAGACTGAAATCGCAGACATTGTCGGCACCGTGGGCTGCCTTCATTTTTGCTCCTTCCTCGAACATTTTTCGTATCCAGGAAGACTTTTCCGCGAACATTCGCATTTTATCTGAAATAGCCATTCTACCTCCTTAAGATTCCATTAAAGCATATTTGGGTACAACGAATGAGTGCCATCGCTGCCAAGTGTTTGCTGATGAAAACCTATCGTTTTTTTAAAAAGTCATACGCCGCGTTAATTTCCTTCATTTTTTCCTCAGCGATCGCCCGGAACTCATCTCCGAGGTGAGCAACCTTGTCCGGGTGGTATTGCATGCTGAGGGAACGATAGGCCTTCTTGATTTCTTCAGGGGTCGCCCCTTCTTTTAGACCAAGCGTCGCATAGTGCTGCCCGGCCATATCCTGGGTTGTTGCTGCGCCGTATTGCTGTTTATAGCGGTATTTGCCCTCGACCGTACGTTGGTCGTAATCGGAAATATCGAGATACGCCGCAATATAGCGGGCAAATTTCAGCTCCTCCTCGGAGACCGTCGACTTGGTGTAGAGTAT
>JBBRDD010000304.1:0-4743 GCA_038204235.1 Desulfobulbales bacterium | reverse complement strand
TGCAATACTGTCCTGGCTGCTCTTTTTCCTGTGGTTGAAATAGCCTGTAATTCGTGCCGTTCTTCTTTTGTTAGCGTCACTTTGTATCGGGGTGCCATATTGTCCTCCTTTTTTATTTAAGGACAATAATAGCAACTTTTGCTTTTTATACGAAGTATTATATTTTACATTGTACTAGCATCTTACTGAACTTGTCCCCGGTGAGGCATCCCCTTTTCCCTCGGCGATTTAACCATTTGAACAGGAGATACTGGACTTCTCGTAGGTACCTCCTTATTCCCTGCGTATTATCAGTCACGCCATAATACGCATAATGACCCCTCAACTTGGCTTTGGCAGTTTCCCATAGTTCTTTCGTCTTCATTGTCCTGGCTTTCTTCAGCCAATCCTTGAAGGCTGCTAGCTTTGCTTTGAACTTCTTGTTTGCTGTTTTCCTCTTTACCCGGAATCCTGTGCCATCCCTTTTCGTGCTGCAGTAGTGGGTAAAACCCAAGAAGTCAAATGTCTCCGGCTTCTTTCCCTTCACTGCCGCTTTTCTGGCGGCGAATCGGCCAAACTCTACCACCTTGGTTTTCGTAGGCTCTACTTCCAGATTGAACTTTCCCAGGCGTTCTCCCAGTTCCACGCAAAGCCGCGCCGCGTCTTCTCCTCGCTGGAAGCAGACCACAAAATCATCAGCAAAGCGTATCAGTCGGGCAACACCTGTGCAGCTCCTTCGGAATATCTTCTCAAACCAGAGGTCGAGGGTATAGTGAAGATAAATATTTGAAAGCATTGGCGATATTGATCCACCCTGAGGGGTTCCTTCATCGCTGGCTAACAACTTACCATCCTCCATTATCCCCGCTTTGAGGAAGCGCTTCACCATGCGCAAGACCAGCTTGTCTCCGATCCGGTGTCCGAGAAACTTCATAATCCAGTTCTGATCCATATTATTATAAAAGCCTTTAATGTCAGCTTCAGCAATAACGTTGATCCTCCCTTTCTCAACCGTCACGTTCAGAGTCCGTAGTGCCTGATGGCAGCTTCGGTTTGGGCGGAACCCATAGGAGTCTCCTATGAAGTCTTGCTCGTACACTGCTTCCAGTATCCGAACAATCCCACTCTGTACCAGCTTGTCTTCCAAACATGTCACTCCAAGCGGCCTCAGTTTGTCGCTCCCCGGCTTCGGTATATACACCCGCCGGACAGGTTGCGGAATGTATGCCATACTGTGTAACCTCTCCAGCAGGTTCGCCAGATTGGTTTCGAGATTCTCGGCATACTCTTCCTTGGTCACTCCGTCAATGCCTGCAGCAGCATCCTTCCTTAGCCGCTGAAAGCATCCCCGCAGTAGCTCATCGTTCATCAGATAAAACAGGTTGGTGAACTTCAACGATGGCTCCTTATGGGCTTTCTCCGCTATACGTTGTAATTTTGTGGCCACCGGTTCTACGTTTCTGCGAACGGCCGATGTTTCCTCACAACGCGCTACCATGTGTAACCTCCTTCTCTCCAGCGGCATTACCCGCCTTCACAGATACTATTAGGTTATCCGACTCCCTACGCCCGATTTGCCATTCTCCCTCTTCGGTTGTCCGGCATACTCTCAATGCTCTGAGAGAAACGTAGGGTCTCCCGGGTTTCCGTGTAATCACTATGTCAGCCATGCCATGGTCTTAGACCCCGGGGAGCAACCATCTCCTTGCCATTAACGGAGATGCTCATATAGATTTCCACTAGCCCAAGAGTGTCATCCATCCCTTTGCGGTTATTTCGAGGCTCAGTCCCTTCACCCTTACGGATTACGGCCTAACTGCTTGCTGTCCTACGCATAAATCTGAATGTTACCATCCAGACTCCAAGGACTTGCTACCTGGTGGCTGGCCTACCTTCCAGGGCGGGAGTCTCGCCCGCTAGATTACACGACCTTTCCCGGCCGCAACTGGGCTTAGAACCTCGTCTAAAAGAGTGCAATTATCTAAATAATTGGCCATTTATCGTAAGAAAACAATGATTATATTTTCTTTGAAAGGGATTGATAGTGGTTCACAATTTGTGTTGTCCACAGACTGTAATGGAGGTGGGCACCGCTTTCCTCGGTAACTGAGAGCGGAGTAGAGTAAAAACCTAGTTGAAGGATATGACGCCGTGATCCAGGAGAGTGGAACAAACCGGGGGCTGGAATGTGTACAGATACTGAACGATAACCTGCGGAAAACATTCTGTCGGTGGTTTCCCGGCAGGGGTTCTTATTTTCTAGGAAGTGAGGGGCATAAAGATTAACCAGAACGGAGGCCAACGATGGAAAACGTACGTAAGCAACAATACTTTTTAGAGAAACACAAAGATATTGCAAGAATTGACCAAGAAACAAAAAAGACTCATGGCTGGTATGTCCGGGTAAGGTTTCTAGGAAAAACGCATTCAAAATTCTTTTCTGACAGGAAATGCGGTGGAAGACCTTCCAGTCTCCTTTCAGCCATTTCTTGGAGAGACAAGATAGAAAAGAAATTGGGGAAAGTCCGCACCAATAAGCACATTGTAACGGTAAGTAATTCCGGTATAGGTGTTGTCGGTGTTCGAATGAACGAAAAATTGCATCGATATGAGATCAGTTGGGTAACTGATCAAGGGAAACAAGGAAAGACCTCTGTGTCAATTGCCAAGCACGGTAAGAAGAAAGCGTTTATCAGAGCTTGCTCTATTCGCAATGAAAGAGAAAATGCTCGACTTGGGCATGCTAGGTAACTACATACGCTCTCACTCCATTAGACTTCGAACCCATTCCTGCAGTTCTATTTCTTTTTAGCTTTAACCTTTGCTTTCGGCGTCGCCTTTACAGGTTTTGCTTTCAAATCCTTGAGAGCTTTTCCTGGGGTGAATTTTCCGTTGGTCTTCTCAGCTATTTTAATTTCTTTGCCGGTCTGAGGGTTCCTACCGATACGAGCTGCACGATTTACTGCACTGAATGTACCAAAACCGACGAGAGTAATCTTGTCGCCAGCTTTGATAGCAGCTGTGGTTGTTTCGATAAAACTGTTGATTGCTTTTTGAGCTTGAATGAGCGTCAATTCTGCGTCTTTTGCAATTTTTGCTACGAGTTCTGCTTTTGTCATGAGACTCCTCCTGAAAAATGATTTATTTATCTATACAGCAAATCAGGTAATTTCAAAATAAAATCAATGGAGTCACAACAAAAACTATCAAGTGAACGGAATTAGTCGAAGGCTAGGTTTTAATGGTTCACTTGCCGCATTTGTAGAGCACGATGATTTAGCCTAGCTGTCAGTGATAGCCAAATCGGATAACTTTATGGTCGATAAAATCGTACTCATTCATGACATTTAGCGTCAATAATTTTATGGAATGGCAGAAAGCCAATACAATTAACATTATGATAAAGATTAACGGCTGAGCCATTTATCTCTCACTTGGCCCTAAGGATTAAACTTTAAATATTCGAATATATTCATGAATTAGACAGAAAAGAGATTGAAGAATTCAGGATAGGTATTCCCAGCAGGGATTATCTTGCCCCTGCTGGGTTTCAGATCTAAGAGATTAACACTGTCCTTTGTCGCTAAGAGATGTCACGTCATCTCCTACGATTATGTGATCCAGCACCAGAACACCTACAACCAACAAAATGTTTTTTAACATGCGTGTGATCTCAATATCTTGTCGTGTTGGATTACTACTCCCAGAAGGATGGTTGTGGGCCAAAATAACCGAGGCGGCATTTATACGTAAGGCTTCTTTTACCACTTCGCGAGGGTGAACAACTGTAGAGTCGATAGTACCAAAAAACATTTCTGTCCATTTAATAATCCTGTGGTTACAGTCTAAAAACAGACAACCGAAGACTTCACGCTCTTTTTTTATGAGAAGGGTGGAGATTGCCTCCTTTGCATCTTCTGTCGATCCAATATAATCAGTTCCTTTTTTCAAAGCAGCACGAGTGCGACAACGACCTTCTTTGATGATCATTTTTGACGTTGCAGGGGTATATTGTCCCTGTTCGTTTTGGATAAACAATATCATGGCCTCACCTCATTAGGCATCAAAGTAAAAGACCATGCCAAGGACAAGAAAAATGTTGCGCTCCGATTAGACTTTATGTGAAATTGGTTATAATTCGTATTTTATAGGGGGGGGTTACCCATTTTCTTCTCCATCAAAAATCATAGCTTAGTTACATGTTGTGGTCCGACGCACCAAACTAATTATTGATTCTTAAATATTTCTGACATTTCCAACAAACTGAATTTTTTTGTGGTGGAATGAAAAAAAGAGCTTTCTGGTGTGATTCTATCTATTTTGAAAAATTTATCCGGTCGTTTTTGTATGTGAATAATGCCATGATATTTCTGTTGTGAGAGAGCGACTTCCGGTCTGCCAGCCAATTCAAGGGAAGTCGCTTTTTCGTGTCCGGTCATTAAAGTGGCACATTTTTTTTCTGCAGGTCATCTGAGGTAGAAATCCGCCTCGCTTCCATGAATGCCACAACATCATCGACCAAATATCTCACTGATTTTCCATTTTTCACATTAGTAAAACCTAGGCCATGAAACCGTTCGTTCCGTAGGGTATGTAATTTCCGTACTGTCATCGCCTCAACTTCTTTTTCACTAATCCATTTTTTTTCTGCCATCACATATTCTCCTTATGTTGAATAATATTAAACCCAATACCTTGTGGGATATGGGGTATAATTACACAATAAAAAAAGGCTGCAGAAGCAAAAACGGGGATAAATTGGGG
>JBBRDD010000303.1:0-4840 GCA_038204235.1 Desulfobulbales bacterium | reverse complement strand
CCTGAATATGTTCAGCCGCAAAGAAGAAAATATTCACCTCGCCCGCCAAAGCGGCGCCGAAAATATCCTCAATCGCTACTTCACAACACTCATCGAGGCAGTCAATTATTTGCCCGGCACCATGCTATGCCATCTGGATGGAGCACTGCGCTATTTACCGGAAATCAGCCTGACGAAAATGCACCATGGGCTTATTGATGCATTACTGCAAGCCGTTAAAGACAATAATATGGCTATCGAGATAAACACATCAGGCATTGATATCCGTGGAGAGCAGTTTCCCAATCGACGCATCCTGGCCAAAGCTTTTGATCACAATATCCCCTTTATCCTCGGCTCAGATGCCCATAAGCCTGACCAAGTGGGCAGGCACTTTACCTCAATCAAGACGACACTTTCTGCAAAGTCCTGTCTATAGCCGCTCCAAGGCTTTTGGCATTAAACGGTTTGTGAAGGATATCATTCACCCCGGCCATATGCGCCGCTTCGTTGTCCTGACTCTCATTCTGGGTTGTCACCATAATAACCGGCAGTAACCTGGCCGAATATTTTTTGCGGATCCTTTCAGTGAGCTGTATCCCGGTTATATTCGGCATATTCAGATCGGTGAGAACCATGAGAGGCTTCTCCGTCTGTAGCCATTCCAGGGCGGATGCCGGAAATTCGAAAAGTATCGGATCGTAGCCGAGTTCATGCAGTGTTGCCTTATAGATATTGAGGATCATCCTCGAATCATCAACGGCCACCACTTTTGGCCGCTGCCCGGTCTCTTCCTCGCCAACTATTTTCCGGGCAAAATCATTTTTATCGGCTTGTTTCAGCAGCCTGATATAATTGTTGCGGATGTCTATATGGGTATGGGGAAGATAGACAAGAGCCAGTTGCTCAAACAGCTCATCATCAGCCAGGTAACCAAAGATCTGTTCAACCTGGGCGTTGACAATAATTTTTGCAATATGGCGCGCCTCCTCTTCCGGTCCGCGAAGCAAGTTTTTTATCCCGGTGCCAAGAATCTTTGAAAAGTTCTTATCAATTGCCCTGGCTGCGGCAATACAGACATGGTCCTCCCTGTCTGTCAACCCCGCTGTCAGAGTGTACGCCCCCTTTTTCAGAGGAAGAAGGGCCAGTGCTTCATAGGCCGCAAAACGGACATTCGCACTTCTCGGTTCGTTAGTCAGCAATTTGCGGATAGGCTGCACCGCCGACTCGTCACCGATATCGCCCAGGACATTCAAGGTATGAATCAGGAAATCCGTGTCATCGTGGAGCAGGTTCTCAATCAGTACAGGAACTGCTTTGGGACCGATCCTGACAAGCTCTGATTTGGCGAAGGTACGCATGTGAGCGTAATGCGACCGGATTGTGTCATTAAGCTTTTCCAATGAGACGCTATCCTGCACCTCGGAAAAAATTGACAGTATCAGATAGTCAAGCTCATTATCAGTTCCCATTCTTTCGGCCAGCCGGTGCATTGCCGTAGGCGTCTCCATCTGCCCAAGCGCCTGCACCGCAGCGACGATAAGCTCTCTATTGGCCGCATAGAGATAGTCGGTCAGAGTATTTATAGCCAGGGGATCCCCAATAAGCCCGAGGTTCTCGATGATCAACAGAATTTCAGCCTCATTTTCAGATTTGGCAATGAGGTCGAGCAGTACCGGTGTTGCCTCAACAAAACGGAGTTCGCCGACAATTTTAACCAATTCCGTTTTGTCGGCTATTTTCGAAGATTCGAGAAATCCAATTAATTTTTGTGGATGGGCCAGGAGAAGAGACAGCAACGTTTCGCGGATACTCGGCATCTCGTCAGCAACGGCCACCAGGTCTGTCAGAAGATAGATAAAAAGAGGCACGGAAAAGTCAGCATCCGCTTTCGACAATAAATACACCAGACGATTACGGGTCTTCGGCTCCACTGCTGCCAACTGTGCCAAAACAAGCTGCGCCTTGAGAGCGTCTCCGGTCTTGATATTGTCCTGCAGTTCTTCGATCATGTGTTGTGGATTCAGTTCAGCCATATTGCTTGAGTATGCCCCTGTTCTTTTCATATTTTTGTTTAACCAAAAAGCCTATCTCGTTAAGTTTATCATCATATCACAGCATAGTCCTTTTTGTCTAACCCCGGTGACAAGAAATTCACCGGTACTCTTTTTAGTCCCCTCCGCAAGGGGTACTCTAATAAAATCGCCGAAAGATTGTCTGCCCTGATGGTATCTTCGAGCCATTGCAGGTACAAGTGGTTTCCGCTTTTTTATTATTCGTGCAAGAGGCAAAAACAGGGTGTCAGATTTTCAAAAGGAAGGCAACTCGTCACCGTGAGCTGCCCTCCTCGAAAAAACGGTATTATCAACTCAACGGCAACCAATCAGCCCCCATCCGTCTGACGACATTGAAGCCACCCGGAACGATGCGACAATCCTTAAAACCAACCGAAGAAAGGAACGATTGAATTTCAAAGGACCTGGAACCTGCGTTGCAAAAAACCACAAACTTTTTATCCGATGGCAATTCCTGATACCGATCGCGCACTTGATCATAGGGCAAAGAAGTCCACAGAGAGGCACCAAAGCGTTCAATGAACGGAGCAGCCTCTTTGGGATAACGGACATCGAGCACCTGCCAGTCCGGATGAGTCGATGGATCGGCCATCCATGTATAAAAATCTTGCAGAGAAATTTGCTGCATGCGTTTATCGCAAATGTTATCGGCAATATAGGCTGCGGCATTGATCGGATCGATGGCCGGAGAAAAAGGCGGGGAATACGCCATTTCAATATTGGCGAAATCATCAATTGTGGCACCGCCAGCAAGCGCCACCGCTGCCGCATCGATGCGGGCAGAGAGAGCATCGTTGACAGCTCCCGTACCCTGCAGCCCGAGAACCTTTCTGCTGCGTTTATCAAACACCAGTTCCAGACAGAGGATACTCTGTCCCGGGAAGAAGTGCGCCCGGTCCGAGGGGGCCGAAAGTGAACAATCTGCATCAAATCCTTCGGCTATGGCCCTGTCGAGACTTAGTCCGACTGACCCCAGCGAAAGCTCGAAGGCCTTGACGATAAAGCTGGCAACACCCCCTCGAAAGACAGAAGGTATCCCGGCAATATTATCGGCGGCCACCCTGCCTTCTCTGTTGGCCATGCTGCCAAAGGGCGCGACAAAACGCTTGCCGGACACAAGGTTAATAATGTCGACACAGTCCCCCGCTGCATAGATATCGGGATCAGACGTCTGCATCCGCTCATTGACAACGATTCCGCCGGAAGCCGCCACCAGAAGTCCGGCGTCTCTGGCCAGCTGGGTGTTTGGCCTTACCCCGACTGCCATTATGACCATATCGGCATCGATTGTTCGTTTTCCCGTCCGTACAGCCGCTACTTTGCCTTCCTTGACCACAATCTCTTCAGCTGCTTCCTTCAGATACACGGCAACATTATGATCGCGCAGATGTTTAGTTAGAATTGCCGCTATCGGCCAGTCGATGATTCTTGGCAGCAGCTGGTCCATAAATTCGACGATTGCCGTTTCAATGCCCCACAGATCAGTAAGCGCCTCGGCCATCTCAATACCAATGGCACCGCCGCCGATCACCACCGCTTTGCTGACCTTGCCTTTGGCTATCATATCTTTTATAGCTATTGCCTTATGCAGATCGGTGACGGTAAACACGCCTTCGGCATCGTTGCCGGGGATCGGCGGCATTACCGGTTTGCTGCCTATTGCGAGCATTAAGGTATCATAGGCAATTTCTGATCTTTTGCCGGTTTTCAGATCTTCGAGCTGTACGGTTTTTTTCTGTCGATCAATCGCCAGAGCACGGGTCGATGTCAATGTTTTGACGCCCTTGGCCTTCTCGAAAAAATGCTCATCCCGGACCATATGAAAACTCGTGGAGCGCAACTCTTTCTCATCGGAGACATCGCCAGAAACATAATAGGGTATACCGCATCCACCGTAAGAAATGAGATTATCCTGATCGATAAGGGTTACTTCGGCATCCGGCATAAGTCGCTTTAGCCGGCACGCCGCTTTTGGACCTGCCGCAACAGCTCCGACAATCACTATTTTTTTTCCCATCTTGTACTCCACTTTTTTAACCTGAAAATATTTTGTACATTACAGAGTATTTTCTCGTTTTTTTGCTAGAAAAAACTCTGTCCAAGATACTTACCCCTTAAAGAGGAGGGAACTGAACTAAGTACCTGCAAGGGGCATTGAAGAGAACACCTCTCAAGGGGTACTAAAAAAAGAGTCCCGGCTTTCCAGCCGATTGCCAGGGTACGTAAAAATACTGTTTCCTGACCACATAACCCTTTCTTGCTTCACAGCAATATTATAAACATATGAACATAAATTACCCTCAAAACTCAAGGGTAATTCGAAAGTTCTTCATCACTTGTCTGATTTAAGGATTTCCAGGCGGAGGCGGTGCCGCGCGTCAAACAGGTGCAATCCGGACATCCAGATTGCACTCACAACTCCAAAACCTGTCCCCGCAGCTATCAAAAACATAATAAGAATCTGATATTTTACCGCCTCGACCGGTGGGGTTCCGCCCAGAATCTGTCCAGTCATCATCCCCGGTAAACTGACCAGGCCGGCAGCCGCCATGGAATTAATGATCGGCATCATCCCCGTCCGCATACAATCACGCCGAATGTCACTGCTCGCTTCCTGCCAGGATTGCCCGAGCAACAGACGTTGTTCTACTTCTCCACGTCGCCCATACAACTGGTCCGTCATTCGGTCCAGTGCCAGAGCAATGCCGGTCATGGTATTGCCAAGCAGCATGCCAAGCAATGGAATAGCATATTGCGGAGTGTACCATGGTTTAACCTGGATAATC
>JBBRDD010000302.1:0-4846 GCA_038204235.1 Desulfobulbales bacterium | reverse complement strand
TTGTGAGATTCATCAGAAACTGTCCCGCTCAGAAAGGCAACGCCGTCTTTTTGCTGTATTGTAATGTCATCGCCCTTAAGGTAGGTCTTGAACACATACGACTGTTTAGCAAATGATTCAATATCGGTTCTGGATGCGAAGGGAGGGGGGTTGAATGAAAAAAATGAGCCCATAGTTTGCAGTAGATCTACTCGATACGGTATTTTTCTCCTTCCTCTGGGGTAGTTTTGTGCGGTTTCCAGGATATTTTTTTCGGGTGATTCACCCTTTAAAGCTTCTCTCCACTTTCTTATGAATTATGTCGAGGATGGCGAACCGCAGGAGCAGAGCGAGTATTAGCATACTATTAGTCCTCTCACTAGCAATATTTGTGCCATATCTAGAATGCACAGCTTTACGGTATCGATCGCTTTGATATTTAGGAATCAGATGAATAATGGAGGTACAGGAAAGTTATTGAAAAACCCGGAAACCAGGGGTTGCCCTTAACCTATTGGTCATATATAACCATTGTCGGTCTTTCTGAAACTATGGTTGCATATACTCATGATAGAAGCGGTCGTCATGTCTTAATTCCCAGGTTTTTCTCTCCGGTCAAAATATCGGATTTACGCTCCAGTTCTACAATGACCTGGGCGCCAAGCAGCAGGATTATCGCGACAACCTCAATGCTTATAGAGCTACCACCGTTATGGCAATGGAGCCGTAAATAATGTTAACCATCGATACGGTAGCGTAATACCAGATCAGCACTCGGCGGGTGATCTCCCATAAAACCGTTGCGGCCATTCCCCCGATGAGTGCGTGACGAAACTTGACCCGCACCACGGGCATCACCAGATAAATTGAGGTGAGTATCAACACCTCGCCGACTATTCCCAGAAGAGACAGCGCCACTCCGGTTGCACCGCCAAGGTTTAAACTCCAACCAAGAATTATCAGATGTCTGCTTTCCAGGGTCTTAATTGCACCCACAATAAACGACACCAGTACAATTCCGAGCCCCATCACAAAGATATACACATACGGAATAATGGCGGAGATGAAGAACTTACGCCGAATAATCCTGTCCTGCTGATAAAAAATCACCGACATGGCGTTCTCAAGCATCGAAAAGGCTGTAGAGCTGAAAAAAAACATAACAAAAAAGCCGATGATTCCGACCACCTTACGGTTTTCAAGGAATACCTGCGCCTGTTCGGTCAAGGTTGCCGCGTAGCCGGGGACTGCCATCTCCAGGTATTTTGACAAGGTGAGAATCAACTGCTGTTCTTCGACGAATTGTGTGAGCACAATCAGGGCAAGGATGGAGAGGGGCACAATTGACAACAAAGTATAATAGGCGACAGCGCCGGCAAGCAGAAGTCCCTTATTGGAGATAAAACCGCGCCCTACCTGCAGCAGGAAACTGAGGAGACGAGTTATTAATGGATAGATGTTTTGTTGTCTATTCATGATTGGATAAAGCGGTTCACCATAGTGATAACTGCGGGAAAATACCGATTTTCCGCATTGGAACCGAGGAAGCAGAGGTCGGGAAGATCAAGCGGATTTTGCATGTTCTCTTTGCGAGTGAAACTCTTTCAAACCGCTCCCGGCACTGCGTGCGTAATTCGGACGATTTCTTTTGCGATATCTTCAGGTGACAAAACAAAATCTATACACCCGCTTGCTATCGCGCTAAGAGGCATATCCGGCTGCCCGGCTGTATCGGGTTTCTGAGCGATGGTAATGCCGCCCACATCTTTTATACCACAAAGTGCCGCAGCCCCATCACCATCATAGCCGGAGACAATGACGGCAATTAGCTTGCCGTTCCAATTCTCCGTCAGGGAACGCATAAAAACTGTAATCACGTCTGGCCATCCTCGGGGCTTTGAAATCGGCTTGAGATGAAATTCTCCATCCAGGACGTGCAAGTCACGCTTTTCCGGGATAATGAACACATGGTTGGGCCGGATCTCTAATTTTTCAGTGATCAGTTCTACCGGCATCTCTGTGGAGCGAGGGAGAATCTCGTGCAGCATTGTGGTCACGGTTCTCAGATGATTAACAATGACGACGGCAACACCCATATCGATCGGCAGATTCCGGAGTAACCGGATATAGGCGTCAAGACCGCCGGCCGAACCGCCCACACAAACAATAGGAAAGTCTTTTCTCTCTTTGTTGGCCATCACTGACAATCACTTTATGGTAGGTAAATTCGAGCATCACTCAAAATGCACTCGGCGAAAGGCCGCGAAATATTGTTTCCATAAACTTTGCAATCATTGTGCCAAGATTAAAACGTCCGGGTGGCATTATCCATCTGACTGGTTTGTCGTAATAATCTTTCAATGTGGGGTGTGCTCGCCCAGTTCAGACAATCGTCGAACAAGGGTTATATTTGATCTATGGTTATACATAACCACTTGGATGATGGTGATTTGATAAACCTCAACACGGGGATTTTTTTACGAGATTGTCATCTCTACCTGCAAGAAAATTTATGGTCACAGGCGATCTTTGGTTAAATGTGACCATCTCTTTATGGCTGACAATAACAACCATACCCCTGTCATTTTGCAACTTATTCTTATATATTAGAACGATAGGTGACAAAAGACAGTGACCGTGTCGCCTGGCATGAGAATTGAATAATGAAGTGTATCACGGGTTCAGCGATTTCCAGCCTGAAGATAAACAAAACAGGAGTCAAGGCGTCCTCGACACTGCTCAAATGTTTTCCGTCGAACTCTTTTGCTAACGATATGAAATTTGAAAAAGTCACGGAAAATTATCAACCCTTAAGAGAAAGGAGATGCGCAATGCTCAACAGATGACGTGAATTTGATCTGAGTTTTTTGGGTACTATTCGGCACATTGGTTTTGGAGGATCACTGATCCGACGAGAAACAATAACATTATAAGGAGTACAGAAATGAAAAAATTATCGGTATTATTGGTTGTCACTTTAATTTTCGGGATATCGACTTTTGCTGCTGCAGTGGAGGACTATTCGAGCACCATAAACTTGTTTAAAGATTCACCCGTCCCGGCAAAATTCTTCAAGACCGCATACGGTTATGCCGTCTTTCCAACCATTGGCAAGGCCGGTTTTGTAATCGGTGGCTCCTACGGGGTTGGGCAGGTATATCGTGGTGGCAAGGCAACTGGGAAATCGTCGGTTATCGAAGGGTCAATAGGCTTTCAGGCGGGAGGTAAGGCATTCAGTGAGATAATCTTCTTTAAGGACAAAAGAGCCTACAATGAATTCATCAGCGGTAATTTTGAATTCGACGCCACCGCTCAGGCAATCGCTGTAACAGCTGGAGCCGGAGTCCAGGGCGGAACCACGGGGGTCAGCGCCGGTGCGAGTGCCGGGCCTAAGTCTGATGTCCAGGCCAACACCAAATATTACAAAGGAACGGTTACTTTCGTGCATTCTATGGGCGGCCTCATGTATGAGCTTTCCATCGGAGGGCAGAAATTCACCTATGAAGCTTTCTGATTGCCTGAACCAGCGACCATGCTTCTCTTCGGTACCGGCTTAATTGGCCTCGCTGGAGTTGCGAGAAGAAAAAAGAAGTAAACCTGTTCTAATCCGTAAAATAGTGGCAGAGTCAAAAATGTCTCTGCTTTTTTACTTTAGTCATCGATTCTATCGGCTGGCTCATCAACCTCCCGTAGCCTGTTTCATGATGGCTATGAAGGCGTTTTCCATTTGCTGATCCGCTTCCGGCAGTTGCTGAGTATGAAACATTTCCGCCAGGAAGGCGGTCGGTTTCAATGTTGCCAAAACGGTCTGGTTATCTTCCTCGTACATGAAAATGTGACAGGGCAGCACGGAGAAAATGCTCGGGTTCTGTTTGAGATCCTTCTCTTCCTGCAACGGACCAATCTCGAAGACCAGACATCGACGTACGTTCTCCTCGCCAATATGGTTCATGGTTTCATGGAGGTCGTGCGTCTGGGTAATCACAAAATTATTGCCTGCGACGGCAAGCTGCAGGGCAGCCGAGACTGCTGTAAGGGATTTTTCGGTGGAGAACTTAATTAGCATGGTTTTCCTTCAAGGGTAAAATGGGACAGCTTCAAACGAAGATGATTCTCGGGACACTTTGGTTCATCAAGATAACCAGCAGGGCGGCCTTAGCTTGACATTGTCTTCAGGGCGCTTATGAAAGATTATCATAAACGCCCTGGAGCTCTATTGGAGCTGGTTTAAGTTACTATTTTTCGATAATTTTTTCGACCTCGCCTATCTTTTCCTGAATTTTTCCTTTCGCATTCTCCACCTTTCCTTCGTTCTCGAGCTCGTCGTTATCGACGACTTTCCCGACGGTCTCCTTGATCTTACCCTTTACCTGGTGCATTTTCCCCTCGGCGTTGTTCTTAGTGCTTGATTTCATGATTATTCTCCAGTCTTTTTTATATTTGCAGTGCAGTTGCCGGGATCCATCTGCAGCTTGTTTTGGTACCCGTCCAGTCAGCCTGGTACGAGCCGGCGGTAGTGTATGCTTTTGGCCACGGTTCTTTCGATGCCATCAACAGTCATCTTTATTAATCGTTGCGATTGCGCCTTTGTCTTCATCATCGTCATTGCAAAACTCGGGATACAGTTTTTTCATGCATATTGGGCACATGCCATGGCTGAATTGGGCCAAAGAGTGATCCTGGATATATTTTTCCAACTGGTTCCAGCCCCCTTCCTTGTCGCGGATATCCTTGCAGCCGGCGCAGATGGGGATGATCCCGCTGAGGGTTTGGACATCGTTTAAGGCCTGTTGCAGCGCCGCCTGAGTATGCTTTTCTTTGGTAATGTCCATAAAAATCATAACGGCCGCGGTCACCTTGCCTGACC
>JBBRDD010000301.1:0-4847 GCA_038204235.1 Desulfobulbales bacterium | reverse complement strand
GGCGGCGTGTGTGTCAATACCGGCACTTTTCCGAGCAAGACCCTTCGGGAAGCTGTTCTGTATCTCACCGGTCATCTGAAGCGCAAAATTTTTGAAGAAGATTACTGTTCCACCCATAGAACAGAAATCTCCATGGATAAGCTGAAACAACGGTTGGATGACGTGCGGATTCAGGAACACGCAATTATCACCGGACAGCTTGAACGTAACGGTATTGATATAATCCGGGGAAATGGACGTTTTTTTGATCCACATACCATTATTGTCGATCAACTGGCAGATAAAAAAGAAATCCGCGTCACAGGTGACCGGATTTTAATTGCTACCGGTTCCCAGCCGCGAAACCCACCGGATGTCCCGTTTGACCACGAAGTGATCGTCGACTCGACGTCGATTCTCAGCATGAAAAAAATCCCCAAAAGTCTCATAATTATGGGTGGCGGGGTGATCGGCTCCGAATACGCAACCATCTTTGCCGAACTGGGCGTAAAAGTGACCTTGCTCGACCGGGGTGACAGGCTACTGAAATTCCTCGATCATGAGATTTCCGGAGAGCTGAAAAAGAATTTTCCGAAGGGCAACGTTGACTACATCCATAATTGCGGTGACTTCAAAATAGAAAAGAACGACAAAGGCGCGCAGGTCACCCTGCAAAACGACAGGGTTATCAGCGCAGATTGTCTGTTTTTTGCCCTTGGCCGGGAAGCTAATACGTCAAGCCTGGCCATCGAAAAGGCAGAAATACGTCTCAACGAGTACCACTATATCGAAGTCAATGAACTCTACCAGACCTCAACATCGAACATCTATGCAGTAGGCGATGTAATCGGCTGGCCGAGTCTTGCCGCCACCTCCATCGTCCAGGGCAGACTTGCTGCTCTCAATGCCCTGAAGCTGCGGGTCGAGTCGTTTCCGACGATCTTTCCCATTGGTATCTATACCATTCCGGAAATCTCCTATGTCGGGATAACCGAAGAGGAGGCAAGAGAAAGGGACTATAAAATCGTGGTCGGCAAATGCAGATATTTTGAACTTCCCCGGGGCCAGATCTCCGGCGAAAACGAAGGCATGCTGAAAATGATCGTGCACCAGGACACCAGGGAAATCCTCGGCGTCCATATCCTTGGCGGCGGGGCCACCGAGGTGATTCACATTGCCCAGATGGCCATGATCTATAATGCCAAAATCGATGTGTTCATCGATAATATTTTCAACTATCCGACCTATTCCGAAGCCTTGAAAATTGCCGCACTTTCCGCGTCAAATCAGATCCAGAAAAAGCGTCCCTAACCGCATCGATGTACATTGAATAATCGCAGAGCCTACCTTGCCTGTATGGCTATTGTCTTGATATGGTCGGGATGGATAACCATATCAAGATACGGGGTCCACACCGTCCTCCAACCGGCCGACATCACCCTTGTACGCTATGTAACCGCACTGGTCTGTGTCTCACCTCTCATTATTCGCCACCAATGGTCAAAATACCGGCTGCATCAATACCTGATGGTGGGGCTCGGTATCGGTTTCCCGTACACCATGTTGTCGTTTTACGGCTTGCGTGAACTGAAGGCCGCCCATGTCGGGGTGCTGGTGAACGGAATGCTCCCGGTATTTGGTGCAATAGCCGCCTGGTTTATCCTGCGCCAGCGGATATCGATTATGCGTTATGGTGCCATCGGCCTTATATTCCTGGCAAATTTTATTATGGCCGGGGGCGACACTTTTTCTCCGGACCATGTCACCGGAATTATCATGTTGCTAGTTGTCGCAGCCCTGTATACCATGCATATGATCGGAGTTAAACACTGGAGGTTTGAGTGGAAAGATGTTCTGGTGACCGTATCGGTGGTCAATGCATTATTATTTTTGCCACTCTGGTTTGTTTTCCCAAGAGCACTTTTTCAGGCCGACATAAAGGATATCGTCAGCCAGGCCGTGTACCAGGGGATAGTGGTAAACATTGTCGCACTCATGTGTTCCACATACGCCATTAAACACCTCGGTACGATAACCGTGTCAATTTTTATGTCGGTTGTCCCGGTCACTACCGCGATCCTCGCCTGGTTTATGCTTGATGAAAGTCTGAACAACTATGAACTCGCTGGTATTATCGGATGTTCCATCGGCTTATTCATCTATAGTCGAGGCCAGTTACTGGAGTCGCAAAAGCATATTCTGCACTGACCGTCTTTTCATCGCGCAACCAGGGGATTTTTTACGACACCATGAACAATGTTATAGAAAGGAGAATTATTCATGTCTAGCAGTTTCGGTACACTCTTTAAGATAAGTACTTTTGGTGAATCCCATTGTAAGGCTGTGGGAGTGGTTATCGACGGTTGCCCGCCAGGGCTTTCTCTTTCGGCAGAAGATATACAACCGCAACTTGATCGAAGACGCCCTGGCCAGAGTGCCCTCTCCACAGACCGCCAGGAAGCCGACCAGGTCATTATCCTGTCCGGCACCGAAAACGGCAAAACCCTGGGCACCCCCATTGCCCTCCAGGTGGCCAACAAAGACCACCGCCCAAAAGATTACGGCAATATGCGCGACATTCCCCGCCCCTCCCATGCCGATTATACCTACCAGATGAAATATGGCATACGGGCATCTTCCGGTGGCGGCAGATCGAGTGCCAGAGAAACTATCGGCACCGTCGCCTCGGGTGCAGTTGCCGGCAAAATCCTGCGGGAAAAATGCAATATCGACATTGTTGCCTGGGTCAGCAGTGTGGGAGAAATCGACTCAGTCCCCGTGGACAGCAATCGTATCAGCCGAGCCGATGTCGATTCGACCACCATCCGCTGCCCCGATCATGCAGCCGCGGCGCAAATGGAAAAATTGGTGGCGGAACTGAAAGAAATTGGCGATTCGGTGGGAGGGGTTGTCACCTGTGTGATCCGCAATGTCCCGGTCGGACTGGGAGAACCGACTTATGAGAAACTGGAGGCGAAACTGGCACAGGCGATGATGGCCATTCCCGCCACCAAAGGTTTTGAAATCGGTTCCGGTTTTGCCGGCACCAGGATGCGCGGCTCCCAACATAACGACCCGTTTACCTGGAAGGACAACCGTCTCCGCACGACCACCAATAATTCCGGTGGTATTCAAGGCGGTATCAGCAATGGCGAGCCGATACTTCTGCGGATCGCCTTCAAACCCCCGGCGACTATCTCTCTGCCCCAGCAGACCGTCGATTTCACGGGCGAAGCGGCAATACTTGAAGCAAAAGGCCGACACGATCCGTGTGTTGTTCCCAGGGCCGTGCCCATCGTCGAAAGCATGGCCGCCCTGGTCATTCTCGACATGCTGCTGCAGCAGGAAGCACGTAAAGCGCTCCAATTTTGAGAGCGTCGTGACATATCCACAAAGCTAATCCATCCCCACAGATAATCCGGCATTGAAAGATTGACCGGATTATCTGTGGATTCAACAAATACTTGTTGAATCTCCTCCTGGAAAGCGGTAATAATTCAAGGTTCCGGGCAACAAATGCGTGTGGTTGCTTTTCATTTTTTTTATTCTAATCATTGCTGCGGTTGAGCCGCCTGTTATGAGTTGCGCATCATAACAATCTCAAACGGCAATGTTTTTTCCTGGCGGAAACCAAGATGACTCCTAAACGCTCGACCCTCAGCTCATATCTGGATCGCTTCTCTCCCCCTGAAGGCCTTCTGCTCCTTATTCTCTCTGTTTTCGTTGGAGCATGTACCGGTCTGGCATCGGTGTTTTTTGTGAAATTAATCTTTTCCATTCAGAATTTTTCTTATGGCACGATCTCCGGTCTGCTCCCCTTTCTTGGAAAATGGATCTATCTGATTGCGCCGATTCTGGGAGGCTTGCTTGTTGGCCCGCTTATCCTTATGGCCCATGAAGCAAAAGGACATGGCGTTCCCGAAGTCATGCAGGCCCTCATCCTGCGTGGTGGCCGCATTCGAGCCAGGGTAGCCGCCGCAAAAATCATGGCATCCGCACTCTGTATCGGAACTGGTGGGTCTGCCGGCCGTGAAGGACCAATCATTCAGGTCGGCGCGGCGCTGGGTTCCTCCGTCGGCCAGATTCTGCGACTCTCCGACGAGCGTATCCGCAATCTCGTAGCCTGCGGTGCAGCAGCAGGCATTGCCGCAACCTTTAACGCACCCATGGCCGGGGTCGCCTTTGCCATCGAAGTCCTTATGTGCGGCTTACAAATGCGGGCATTCGGTAATGTTGTTATTGCGGCTGTTTCCGCCTCTGTAGTCAGCCGCGCAGTCATCGGCGACAGATTTGCCTTCCAGGTCCCGGCTTACAGCCTGAACAGTCCCGGCGAGATTGTTTTATATTTGATCCTCGGCCTCATGGCAGCCCTGGTCGGCATTATGTTTATGAAGATGCTCGATTTCTCGGAAAATATTTTTGATAACTGGAAATTTCCCCAGCTTTTTAAACCGGCAGTCGGCAGCCTGCTCCTTGGTCTGCTCGGTGTGGCCTATATGAATCTACCTGGCCTGACCTTTCCAGCAGGTTCTGCCGCCCACGGAGGCGGAGTTGTAATGCCCATCCCGCATATGTATGGTGCGGGTTTCCCCTTCATTCAGGCGGCAATTCAAGGCCATGCGTCATTGTGGATTTTATTCATCCTTATCTTACTCAAGCCGCTTGCCACCTCGCTTACCCTCGGTTCCGGCAACTCCGGTGGTGTTTTTGCACCGTCACTTTTTACCGGCGCGGTACTGGGTGGGGCCATGGGCCATCTTTTTAACAACTGGTTTCCCTCTATTGCCAATAACACCGGTGCCTATGCCCTGGTCGGTATGGCCGCACTCTTTTCGGCTACGGCCCGGGCACCGCTCACGGCTATGCTC
>JBBRDD010000300.1:0-4893 GCA_038204235.1 Desulfobulbales bacterium | reverse complement strand
CGACCGGGACGACCAGATCCTCTACGAATTCAAGACGCTGCAACTGCTGCAGAACTCCGGCGTCACCCCCATTCCCATTTTTGTCGATGACAGTCGCAGTCTTATCGACCGGGGTATATCGATCATGGAATACCTTCCCGGCGTTCCACTCGACTACCACCTTGATCTCGCCGGAGCGGCCAAAACCCTGTCGATCATCCATCAATTGCCGGTAGACGAGGCAAAAAACCATCTGATTGTTGAACAGCAGCCCCTGTCTCTGATTTTTAACGAATGTGTTGGACTGCTGGATACATATTTCAACTCGGATCTGGCTGATAGCGCCATCCGCAGCTTTCTCCTCGAGGTTAGAGCCTGGGCCGAAATGGCTAAAGCTCAGGAACAATATTTCCTTGACGATCCGTGGTTCTGTATTGTCAATACGGAAATCAACTCGGCCAACTTCATTGTCAGCCGGGCCCGGCAGTCAACCCACCTGATCGACTGGGAGATGCCGCGCTGGGGGGATCCTTCAACCGATCTCTGTCATTTCTGCTCGCCGCTCACCACCCTGTGGAAAACCGACTTTCGATTTTCTCCCGACGGGCTCGACTTCTTTATCCGGGAATATAAACAAAACATCCGCTCCGCCCACTTGCAAGACACACTGGCGGAGAGGATGCGCCGCAAATTTCCGTTTGTTCTGCTCCGGGGCATCTCCTGGTCGGCCATGGCCTGGGTCGCCTACCAGACCGGCTACCAGGGGATCCGTAACGAAGATACCTGGGAAAAAATTAACCAGTATATGGATCTGGATTTTATGCGACCCCTCTTTGAACCATTCATGATAGCGACGTAAAAAGCCCGATCACCGAGGCGTAAGTTTAATTTTTTTTACGAGTTTATCTTTCTCTGAAAAGCTGATATTTTTTTGACGATCATGTGGACTCACAACCAACTGCTGCTCTTTACCAGATACCCTGAGGCGGGGAAAACCAAAACCAGACTCATTGAGGAGCTTGGTGCCGAAGGGGCGGCATTGCTGCAAAAAAGGCTTACCGAAAGAGTTGTTTCCCAGGCGAATCTGCTTACGCAACGTTTCAATCTCGCAACAATAGTCCACTATACCGGCGGCAGCAGAGAAAAGATGACCTCCTGGCTTGGCCCGATGAATTTTGTTACCCAGGCAGATGGCGATCTCGGCCAGAGAATGTGCGCAGCCTTTATGCACGCATTTGCCAGCGGCGTGGAAAGAGCGGTTCTGATCGGCAGCGATATCCCGGATATCAGCGTCGATCTGCTCGAGCAGGCTTTTACCGTCCTGTTGGACAAGGAGGTCGTCATTGGTCCCAGTGAAGACGGCGGCTATTACCTGATCGGCCTGGCTGCTAAAAAAACGGCACAACTCTT
This sequence comes from Desulfobulbales bacterium, assembly GCA_038204235.1. Classification (GTDB taxonomy): domain Bacteria; phylum Desulfobacterota; class Desulfobulbia; order Desulfobulbales; family Desulfocapsaceae; genus Desulforhopalus_A. Next base: position 3,504 of record JBBRDD010000300.1, on the reverse strand, counting down.
GCCACTGCTGTTCACCGCAATGCCCTGGTCAACAAAGGAACTTTTTACCACGACTATCCAGCGTCTCGACAAAGCCGGGTATGAAGCGGCCATCCTGCCGGCATTACGAGATATCGACCTTCCGGTCGATCTCCCTTTTGCCCGGGAAAGAGGTTTGGTATGACCGTAACTCTGTCGATCATAATCCCCACCCTCAATGAGCAAAAGATTCTTGGCAAGACCCTCGCTCGTCTGGCGGATAAAAAAAACTGCGAGGTGATTGTCGTCGATGGAGGCAGCAGCGATGCCACCCTGGAGCTGGCTGCACAGGCCGGCTGTAAAACCATTGCCGGCCCAAGGGGGCGGGCCAGACAGATGAATCTCGGAGCTGCAGAAGCGACAGCGGAGACACTCCTCTTTCTGCATGCCGACACCCTGCTGCCGGAAAATTTCCCCGAACTCATTCTTGATGCCGTCAAACGACCGGCTGTTGCCGCCGGTGCCTTTTCCCTGGCAATTGACAGTCCCTCAAAAAGCCTGGCCGTTATCGCCCATTTCACCAATTTGCGCTCCCGCTTGCTGCACCTGCCCTACGGAGACCAGGCGCTCTTTATTACCCAAAAGATGTTTTCGACAATCGGTGGCTATCCGGAGATGGAGATCATGGAAGATTTCGTCTTCGTCAAAAAAGTAAAAAAAAAGGGCACCATCATTATTCTCCCCGAATGTGCCACGACATCCGCCCGTCGCTGGCAGAATATGGGCCTAGTGCGAACAACCCTCATCAACCAGCTTATTGTCTGCGGCCATAGTCTCGGTGTACCTCCAGCCATTCTGTCCAAATGGTATCGACGAATGCGCGGGGTTGGTAATTGATCAATACCAATTTAATTTAATTCTCCTCCATTTTCTGCTAACACTTTTTTTCCCCAAACTATACGCTAGCGACTACAACACAGTGTAATATACTGCTCGACCCACCTCCAAGATCGAAAAAGGAAATTGAATGTTTAATAAAATCAGCAATATGCAGTTCACCACGAAATTATTCATTGCCGTGGTGTGTATTACCATGACTTCGATCCTGATCACCTCCGGAAATGCGATCAGGATGGCAGACAACGGCCTCTATTCTCTGGGAGAGGGTGCAATCAAGGATATTCACCAGAGCGCGTTCAACTCACTGCATATGTACGACAAAAATATGCGAATTAAGCTGGACGGTGACCTGCTTCTGTTGGAACAACAGCTCAAAGCCAAAGGTGCCCTCTTTCTCGACAATGGAAAAATGCGCAAAGAGGTACTTATCAACCAGGTAACCAAAGAAAGCATAACCAAGGAAATCCCCCAACTACAGGCAGGAGTCAGTTATATTAACGGCTACTACGATATCGTCGATAACATTGCAAAAATCTCCGGCTCTTCGGCAACTATTTTCCAACTGGTTGACGACAAACTCCTGCGGATCTCTACCACCGTCAAAAAAGAAGACGGCCAACGTGCAGTCGGCACGTATATCCCCTCGGACAGTGCAGTATATAAAAGCATCATGCGGGGAGAAACCTACCGGGGCAAGGCCTTCGTCGTCAATGACTGGTATATTACCGCCTATACTCCTCTTCGAGACATGGACAATAATATCATAGGGGCAATCTATGTCGGCGAGTTGATGCTCAGCCCCCAGGTAAAAGATTTCATCTCTGAGACCAAAATAGGCCCAGGCTATTTCTTCGTTTATGCCGATAGCGGAGAAATCCTGATTCACCCCAGCCTTGACTCCAAAACAAATCTCTATGAGCTTGTTCCCCAATTTAAGGGTGTGAATGAAGGTTTCATACGATACAACTGGAAAGGAACAGAGAAAGTCACCTACCTCAAGCATCTCAAGGAGTGGGGTGTCTTCATTGCCGTCGGATTAAACAAAGGCGACATCATCAACGGCCTGGATGCTAAAATGCTTCGCAACAACCTGCTGGTCGGGCTGCTTGTTGTTGGCGCAGGTATCTTAGTAGCCATTGTCCTTGTCCGGTCCATTAACAGACCATTAAAAGAACTGGCGGCAAAAAGCATTAAAGTCGGAAACGGCGACTACACCATCAATTTTGCCTCCGAGAATAAAGATGCCATCGGTCAGCTCACGAATTCCCTCGGGAGCATGGTTGAAAAATCCAGGGCAATGCTTCGGGATATCATCAAATCCTCCCAGGATCTTGCGGCAGCATCAACGCAGTTGGCAGGCATTTCCGAGCATATGGTGACCAATGCCGACGCCACCACGACCATAGCCGATGAAACCGCGACAAACGCCGGCGAGGTGTCGGATAACATGAACTCAGTTTCTGCAGCGATGGAGGAATCAACAGTTAATCTGGATATGATTGCCGCTGCTTCAGAAGAAATGGGAAACACTATCAAAGAGATAGCGGAAAACAGTTCCCGTGCCCGCTTTACCACCGAGGAAGCCGTTGTAAGTGCCAAAAAATCCCACGAAAGGGTCCTGGAGCTCGGTGAAGCCGCCCGATCCATCGGTACGGTGACTGAAACCATCACCGAGATTTCCGAGCAGACTAACCTCCTGGCCCTCAACGCCACCATTGAGGCGGCAAGAGCGGGAGAAGCCGGCAAAGGATTTGCAGTGGTTGCCAATGAGATAAAAGAACTTGCGAAAGAAACTGCCGCCGCAACCGGTAAAATTAAAGCTGCTATCGACAAGATCCAGCAACAAACCGGAGCAACGGTAACGGATATTGAGGCAATTACCAGCGTCATCAACGATGTAAATGAAATCGTCACTACCATCGTCACCGCGGTGGAGGAACAGTCAATCACCACCAACGAAATAGTCAGTAATGTAGCGCAGGCTTCCTCCGGCATCACGGAAATTAACCACAACGTGGCTAGCAGTAGCCAGATGACCTCAATGATGCTGGAGGGTGTTGGTCAGGTAAAAGAGCGATCTATCGAGGTAAAGGAAAACAGCCAGCAGGTTCGCACCTCAGCCGATGGACTGTCGGAACTTTCAGATAAACTTACCCAACTGGTCTCAAAATTTAAAATCTAGTTCCCTGTTCAGGGTGCCTGATGACCGGGCACCCTGAAACATTTCCTGCCCATCTCCTCTGGATCATTGATTAACTAACAGATATATGCTAGCAGTGTAGGCATATATGATGCGGTATTCCTATCGGCATCCGGTGGCTATTTTGAAAGAGGTAACGTCGCCTGTTTTTCTCTAACCCCCCTCAAGGGGTACTAAAAACTCTTTCTTTTTAAAACACATTTCACTCTCCCATGACAACACTCCAATACGACTTCATTATCATTGGCACCGGCCCTGCCGGCATTGCTGCGGCGATGACGGCGGCAAACTCAGGGAAAAAAGTGCTGATTCTGGAAAAAGAGGGTTCCCTCGGCGGCGTGTGTGTCAATACCGGCACTTTTCCGAGCAAGACCCTTCGGGAAGCTGTTCTGTATCTCACCGGTCATCTGAAGCGCAAAATTTTTGAAGAAGATTACTGTTCCACC
>JBBRDD010000299.1:0-4896 GCA_038204235.1 Desulfobulbales bacterium | reverse complement strand
TTCAGCGTGGTATCGGCAGGGGCGATTTATTCGTGTTTTATCGTCTCGGGCACTGTCAGCGGCTTGTTATCCGGCTATTTCTCCGATCGTATCGGCTTCAAACCGGTTTTTATTTTCTCTTTTCTGGGTATGGCACCGGCCCTCTGGCTGCTTATGCAGCTCCACGGTAACTGGGTGTATGCTGGTGCGGCCCTTGCCGGTGGCTTCGTCCTGGCACCGCTTCCTCTCGGTGTCACCATGGCCCAGACCCTGGCTCCGAAAGGACGCTCCATGGTGGCCAGCCTGATGATGGGCTTTGCCTACGGCCTCGGCGGCGCCATTACCCCTGGTATCGGCAAACTGGCGGATCTGTTCACCATTCGCCCTGTCCTTACCTGTATTGCGGCGATTCCTCTTGTTGCCCTGCCGATAATCGCTCTGCTTCCGAAAACACGAAGCAATGGTTGATACCGGCATATATTTTTCGCCACCTCCATTATAAAACTCTTCCGCGACCGGGCGATCGTCACTGTTTCATAAACCAGGGCTGCCGTCCCCCGGTGAGGATTTCCACGCCATCGGCAGTAACCAGAAGAGTGTGCTCAAATTGAGCGCTTCGCGCCATATCACGGGTTACCGCGGTCCATTTGTCCGGCCAGACGGCACATTCAGCGCAGCCGGCATTGATCATCGGCTCGATGGTAAATGTCATGCCCTCTTCCATCACTGTCGCATTATTCGGTTCGTAAAAATGGGCAACATAGGGGGCCATATGAAAGGACTCGCCGATTCCATGACCGGTAAACTCCCGGACGATACTAAAGCCATACTCCCTGACCAGGTCTTCAATCACCTTCCCGATAGCATTAAAATGCTGTCCCGGTCGCACCAGGTCAATTGACTTTATCAGACACTCCCATGTTACCTGAACCAACTTTTTCGAATCTTCGTCAACCTCTCCGACAAAAACGGTCTCCGAACAGTCTCCGTGCATGCCAAAGGCATAAACGGTAACATCACAGTTGACAATATCTCCTGCAACCAGTTCCCTGCTGTCGGGAATACCGTGCACCACCACTTCATTGACCGAGGTACAGATCGATTTGGGAAACCCCATATAGTTTAATGGGCTTGGATACGCGTCCAGTTCGACAGCCCGGCTGTGGGCGATTCGGTCAAGTGCATCGGTGGTTATGCCGGGTCGCACATTGGCAAGTACCGTATCCAGCACCTCGCGGGCGATCTTCCCCGCTTTTCGCATCCGCTCAATCTGGTCGAGGTTTACCTTTTTGCAGGACGATCTGGCGGAAGTAGGAGCACCGTTATCGGCATACTCCGGTCGGCCGATATGGTCCGGAACAGAGTTCTTCGGGCTTATCCTGCCGGCGGCGACAGTCGGTTTTCTGACCATCTCTTTTTTCAGGCCGGGAGGAGCTGTCTCACCTAGTTCATCGGAATGCAGATGGCATTTTTTATATTTTTTCCCGCTGTTGCACCAGCAGGGATCATTTCTTTTGGGTACTTTCACATTTCTCTCTCTTTGCTCTGATTTTTTTGGATTCAGAGATTCATCGGGATATTGCCAAGCGCGCGAGGCGATGCGGCAAGGGGAGCACCCAGCAACGCCGGATACATGCAGACTTTGAGTACTCTTCATACAGCTTCGTTGTTGCATTGCAAACTTTTTTCTGGTCAGTTTTACAATTGAAAACTTGGAAATCCAAGGGAAAACCACTACTCTCTACAGATAATGGGCCGGAAATTAAAGGCAACACCTCTTTGCCCAAACGGCTGGATAGAAACACGCAGGACAAACAGATGACACAACTCAAACGATCCGAACTTCAAGCCAAGATTCAGGAAGGGAAATTTACCTCAGAATCGGAGGTTTATCTCTTTTTCGGCGAACGTTTCCTTTGCAAAGAAGCTGCCGACTCACTCCAGGAAATCCTCCTGCGTCAACAGCCAGGAGCGGTGCACACTATTGACGGAGACAGAGAAGATCCCGGCCAGACCCTGGCCAGGTTGATGAGCTTCAGCCTGCTCCCCGGCCGACAAATATATCGCATCGCCGACAGCCGGATCTTTCATAGCAAAACTGTCGTGGCCGAGATATGGACCAAGGCCGTCCAGGCCTTTCAGGCCGGTCGCCCCGGACCTGCTTCCCGCCATCTGCAGGCCATGGTCCAGGCGGCTGATCTAAAAATCGACGGACCTGCCCCACTTTCAGAAATCTCCCCGCAGGAATGGAAAAAAATTTTCGCATTTGATAAGCCCGCTGACAACCTGGCCTGGGCCGACAACCTTCTCTGTGAGTTACCGGAAATACCGCCAGGCAACACATCCAGCCTGGTAGATCGCTACATCGAGGCATTTGACAAAGGGCTTCCCGGTGGGAACATTCTTGTGTTAACCGCTGAAACGGTAGATAAGCGTCAGCGCCTGTTTACCCATATCAAGAAAAAAGGCACCATCATCGACTGCTCTGTGGCATCTGGTGCAAGCGCTGCCGCCCAGAATGAACAGAAAGCGGTCCTGCAGGAAATGATGGAGAAAACGCTGAGCCAATTCGGCATAAAAATTGAGCCTCCTGCAGCGGACATTTTTCTTGAGCGCGTTGGTTTTCATCCAGTGGCCGTTATCACCGAAATAGAAAAAATGGCCCATTTTGTCGGTGACCGCCAGGTGATTACCCGAAGCGATGTGGAATTAATGATCGCCCGTAACCGGGAAGACGCCCTGTATGAACTCACCGACGCTTTTAGCAAAAGGCAGGTGGCCAGAACGCTGATTATCCTCTCACGGCTTTTGGAACAGGGATTCCACAGCCTCGCCGTCCTTGCCACCATGCGTAATTTTCTTAAAAAACAATTGATCTTTAGGTCCTTGCAGTTGCGCCCCTCCCCGGTTTGGCGCCGCGGGATGAATGCCAAAGAATTTCAAAGCCGCTACCTCCCGGATCTGAAGGCCCAGGGAGAGTGGAGCGAACTGCTGCAGGGCCATCCATATGCCCTGTTTATGAGTTTCAGCAAGGCCTCCGACTATTCCTGCTCCGGCCTGAAGCGCTGGATGACCATGCTGCTTGACGCTGAATTTCGCCTGAAAGGTTCCCCGGTGCCTCCGCATCTGGTGCTGGAAGAACTCTTTCTTGCCATGCTGCAGGGTTCGCCAAAGTTTTCCCGCTAGGAGACTGTATGTTCTATTGAAAATGAGTGATTTGTTATTATGGTAATTGGTGTTCAAGGAGTATCTTAAATTATTGGGATATGTACCGAGACAGAATTCAATCTTTAACGTACAAGTATTACAGTAAAAAATGACAGAAAAAAAAAATCATCGAGAAGGAACTGTCCTTACGGAAGAGAATATTGAGACAAAAGAACCGCGGCTGTACAAAGTACTGCTGCATAATGACGACTATACTTCCATGGAATTTGTCATCGCCATACTGGAATCTGTTTTTCACAAGTCAGCCAATGACGCGACAAGAATAATGCTTAATGTTCACAACGAGGGGGTAGGAATCGCCGGAATATATACCCGGGAAATCTGCGAAACAAAGATCTCGGTTGTGCATGAGCTGGCGAAAAAAAACGAGTTTCCACTGCGGTGTTCGATGGAAACCGTCTAACAGGTGAAAGAACCCTTTTACCCAACTATATGCGGAAATTATGCTGAGCAAAACACTGGAAAAATCCCTGATCCTGGCCATAAGAGAAGCGAAAACTCATAATCATGAGTATGTCACTGTCGAGCACATGCTCTATGGCCTCTTACACGATGAACTCACCAGCTTTATTATCAACGAATGTGGTGGCTCCACCCAGGTGCTCAAAGAACGCCTGGAAAAGTTTTTTCTCCTGGAAATCCCTAAATTCTCCGACACCGGCATCAGAGAACCGGCCCAGACAATCGCCTTTAATCGCGTGCTGCAACGGGCTGTAGCGCATGTCCAGAGCTGTGGAAAACAACAGGTAGACAGTGGTGATGTGCTGGTTTCCATCCTTGCCGAAGAAGAATCCCATGCCGTTTATTTTCTCACTTCGGTAGGCATTGGTAAAATGGCAGTCGTCAATTTCATCTCCCATGAACTGCCTGCCGATGGGTTGCAGAAAGAACCTTTTGCCACTCCGCCGGAAAACCCAAATCCGCAGAGGGGGACAAAAGACGCCAAGGCATTGGAAGAATTTACCGTCAACCTTTCTGAATATGCCGCTCAGGGAAAACTCGACCCGCTCATTGGACGCAATGAAGAGATCAGCAGGATTATGCAGGTGTTGTGCCGGCGCAAAAAAAACAACCCCCTGCTCGTTGGCGAACCCGGTGTCGGCAAAACTGCCATGGCCGAGGGACTAGCCCTGCGCATTCATGAAGATAAAGTGGCCAGGGATAAAGGTGAGAAGCCTAAGGTTCCGGACCTGTTGCAGGATGTAGAGATTCACCTGCTCGACATGGGAACTCTGGTCGCTGGTACCAAATATCGCGGTGACTTTGAAAAAAGACTAAAAAGCGTTGTTTCTGCCATTGAGCAGAAAAAAAACGCCATCCTCTTCATCGACGAAATACATACTATTGTCGGTGCAGGTGCCACCAGCGGTGGCTCGATGGACGCCTCGAACCTGCTCAAACCTGCTCTGCAGGCTGGAATCCTGCGATGTATCGGCTCTACTACCTATGAGGAATATAAAAATCAGATTGAAAAAGACCGGGCACTATCGAGACGATTCCAAAAAATCGATATCGAGGAACCGTCGGTGGAAGATACCCATTTAATTCTCAAGGGATTGAAAGACAAATACGAAGAACATCACAATGTCCGGTATTCACAGAGTTCGCTCAAAGCCATGGCCGAACTTTCGGACCGATATATCAACGAGCGTTTTCTCCCGGATAAAGCCATTGATATCATGGATGAAG
>JBBRDD010000298.1:0-5127 GCA_038204235.1 Desulfobulbales bacterium | reverse complement strand
GCATCCTTAAAAAAAAGTGGTAAGCAAACATGCAAGATGGTATTTATAGCAACTTTTTGTGTTCTCAGTCAGACAATATCAAGTACGGACTTGACTGTAGTTGTTATCTGAATTACTTAGTAGCGTTTTGGTGAGTGTAATTTCATTGAAAACACAGAAAACCTGGCTGCGAGGGTGGCGGAACTGGTAGACGCACCAGACTTAGGATCTGGCGCCTTACGGTGTGGGGGTTCGACTCCCCCCTCTCGCACCAATTTTTCAGATATACTGTATACCTCACCTGTGGCAGTATTAATCCACTGCAATTTTATTTTGTTATATTGCTGACCCCCAGCACTGCTGGATTGGCTGTTTTTTAACGGCGGTGGGTGACGGGAAAAATGTGGGTTCAGGTGTTTATGATAATTTTAAAACGAAAGGATGGGACTCGATGGATGTAAATGTTGAAGAGCTTAGTGCTCTCACGAGAAAAATAACGGTCACGCTACCCGAAGACAGTGTTCAACCTAAACTGAACCAGGCTTACGATAAGCTGAAGAAAGAAGTGAAGATGAAAGGTTTTCGTCGTGGCAAAGTGCCTCTTTCAGTTATTATCAAATATTATAAAGGCCAGGTTGAAGCAGAAACCGGAGAAAAGCTGGTGCAGGACAATTATTTCGATGCCATTGAAAAAAATGGAGTTGATCCCATTGTCCATCCCGATATTAAAGAGGTAAAGTACAACGACGATGGCTCATTTACCTTTGTTGCCGAAGTTGACGTGCGCCCCCAGTTCGAACTGGCCGGGTATAAAGGGTTGGAAGTTGAAAAAGAAGAAATCCTGGTAACCGATGAAGAAATCCAGCTTGAGCTTGCCGAAATGCAGAAAAATCTGGCGGTGCTTCGTTCGGTGACCGATAGGCCGATCCAGAAAGGCGATGTGGTCATTGTCGATTTCCAGGGATACCACGACGGCGCAGCAATGCCTCAGGTTAAAAACGAAAACTACTCCGTTGAAGTCGGTGAAGGCAACATGGGAGTGGAGTTCGAGGAAAAATTGATCGGCATGAACAGAGAGGAAGTGGGTACCCAGGAAGTCGATTTCCCGGAGACGCATCCCAATCCCGTCCTGAAAGGCAAAAAAGTAGAATTTCGTATTACCGTCAAAGATATCAAAGAGCGGGTTCTTGCTGAACTCAACGACGAATTTGCCAAGGATGCCGGAGAAGAGTTCAAGACTCTGGATGAATTGAAAGCGTCGATCAGAGAGCAACTTACCAAGCAGCGCGAAGAGCGAGCCGAGGGTGCGCTTACCGATAAGATTATGCAGAAACTGCTCGATGCACATGAATTTGAAGTGCCGAAACGGTTGGTCGCGTTTGAAATTGAACAGATGATCAAACAGACCGAACAACAGTTCGAGAAAAGTGGCATGACCCTTGAGGCTGCCGGCTTGACCAGAGAAAAACTGGCAGAACAGAATGCCGTAATGGCAGAAAAAAGGGTCCGGGGCGATTTTCTTTTAAAGAAAATTTCCGAGATTGAAGAGATCAAAGTACAAGAAGAAGATATGGAGAGAGGCCTGAAGCGTATCGGTGATATGTACAATATGTCCGTTGCCAAGGTGAAAGAATACTTCAAAAACCGTGACGATCTTCTGCCTTTGATGAATGAATTGCTCAACGAAAAAATCCTCGCTTTTCTTCGGACAGAGGCGGTTCTTATCGATCCTGTTAAAGCGGAACCAAAAGCCGAGGACGACGCCGCTGCAAAAAGCTGATAGGGCAGCTTGCGTACGCCGGGAAAAGAATTATAATAGCATATCGGGTGGGGAGCCCTGCTGGATATGCTTTGACAGCTTTTAAATATTAACGACTGCATAGGGCTCCGGGCCTCTTGCAGTCGAACCGTTTTAAGGAGAGTAACCTATGAATCTTGTGCCGATGGTGGTGGAGCAGAGTCCCCGAGGGGAACGAGCGTACGATATTTACTCACGTCTGTTGAAAGAACGGATTATCTTCCTCGGCTCAGGAGTCAATGACGATGTGGCCAATGTGATTGTGGCCCAGTTGCTCTTTCTTGAAGCGGAGAATCCCGAAAAAGATATAACTTTTTATATTAATTCCCCCGGTGGTTCGGTTACTGCCGGTATGTCGATTTACGATACTATGCAATATGTCAAGTGCGATATCGCGACACTCTGCATGGGACAGGCTGCGTCCATGGGATCCTTTCTTCTGGCTGCGGGAACCGACGGAAAACGATACTCGCTGCCGAACGCCCGAATTATGATTCACCAGCCGATGGGTGGATTTCAGGGCCAGGCTACAGATATTGATATTCAGGCCAGGGAAATATTGCGGATGAAAGACGAACTGAACCGTTTACTTGCCCATCATACCAAGCGTCCAATTGAAAAAATTGCCGCCGATACCGAACGCGATTATTTTATGAGTGCAAGTGAAGCCCAGGAATATGGTATCATCGATAAGGTACTTACTAAACGGGAAGAATTAGTCGAGGATTAAAAGTATGGATGATGTGATTAACAACGGGCCTGATTGTGTCTGCTCTTTTTGCGGCAAAAACCAGGATGATGTCGGCAAACTTATTGCCGGACCGGACGTATTTATCTGTGATGAGTGTATTGAACTCTGCAATGAAATTGTCCATGATAAGGATGGTCCGGAGTTGGAAGAGCCGGTGGAAGAGCGCAAAATTTCCCTGAAACCAAAAGAAATAAACGCCTACCTCGATGAATATGTGATCGGCCAGGAATACGCCAAAAAAGTTCTTTCGGTTGCGGTGCATAATCACTATAAGCGCATTGATGCACCCGTGGAGGACGATTCTGTCGAGTTGCAGAAATCGAACATTATTCTGGTTGGTCCGACTGGTTCCGGTAAGACCCTGGTGGCGCAGACTTTGGCCAGGATTCTGAATGTGCCCTTCTGTATGGCTGATGCAACAACGCTCACCGAAGCTGGTTATGTCGGGGAAGATGTTGAGAATATTCTGGTAAGCCTGTTGCAGGCGGCGGACTATGATGTGGAGAAGGCTCAGAGGGGTATTATTTATATCGACGAGATCGATAAAATTGCCCGAAAATCAGACAGCCCCTCGCTGACCAGAGACGTTTCCGGGGAGGGAGTGCAGCAGGCGCTTTTGAAAATTATCGAAGGAACCAATGCCTCTATTCCACCAAAAGGCGGCAGAAAGCATCCCCAGCAGGAACTGGTCCAGATAGACACTACGAATATTCTGTTTATCTGCGGCGGAGCTTTTGTCGGGCTTGACTCTGTGGTCAGCAGGCGGCAGGGTGCCAAATCAATCGGCTTTGGCGCAAAGGTTACCGGTGATGAGAAGAAGAAAATCGGCGAACTGTTGAAAATGGTCCAGCCGGAAGATCTCCTGAAATTTGGCCTCATTCCTGAACTGGTAGGACGACTGCCGGTTATTGCTACCATGGAAGAACTGGTGGAAGCAGATCTGATCCGCATCCTGAAGGAACCGAAAAATGCCCTGACCAAACAATACCAGAAGCTGTTTGAGTTTGACGGCATCAGTCTCAGTTTTACCGAAGGGGCCCTGACGGCTATTGCCGCCAAAGCCCTGAAAAGAAAATCCGGGGCTCGTGGCCTGCGGTCGGTTATGGAAGAAGCGATGCTGGAAGTGATGTATGATCTTCCTTCCAAAGAAGGCGTCCAGGAGTGCGTGATCAGCGAGCAGGTCATAACTCAGGGTGAATATCCGGTTGTTTTATACCACAATGACAGTGCAGACGAAAAGTTGAAGACAGCCTGATAGCCTGTTGATTACCTTCGCTTCATATTTTATCGTTGCCACAGTAATGTACATTTCAAAGGAGATTTTGTGACAAAACTTTACCCCTTGATGCCACTTCGGGATATAGTCATTTTTCCGCATATGGTTGCCCCATTAGTTGTCGGCCGGAAAAAGTCCATTCAGGCACTCGAAGATGCAATGGAAAAGAAGACGGATATTCTTCTGGTAACGCAGCGGAAGGCGACCATTGACGATCCAGCCAGTGATGACCTCTACACCTATGGCACACTGGCGACGGTAATGCAGTTGCTCCGACTTCCCGATGGAACGATCAAAGCCCTGGTTGAAGGAAAAAATAGAGCGAAAATTATTTCCTATGTTCCAAAAGATGATTTTTTGCAGGCTGAGGTTGAAGAACGGCTCGATAATACCGAGCCGACCACTGAGTTGATCGCCTTTGAGCGGGAATTGCGAAAATTCTTTGAGCAATATGCCGCCGGCAATAAAAAAATTGCCAAGGAAGTGGTCAGTTCAGTGAAGTCGATGGATAATCCATTAAAGATGCTGAATGTTATTTGTGCGCATTTACCACTTAAAAGTGAGGAAAAACAAGAGATTCTCGAAATTGAGCCACTTACCGAAAGAATATCGAAGGTGCTGGAGGTATTAGACCGCGAAATCGAACTCGCGGAGCTCGAGTTGAAGATCAACGCCAAGGTGAAAATGCGCATGGGCAAGACCCAGCGGGATTATTACCTTGGCGAAAAGGTTCGGGAAATCCAGACGGAAATTGGTCAGAATGAGGATGGCCTCGACGAGATGGGCGAGCTCGAGGAGACCATTAAAAATAAGAAAATGCCGGCTCTGGCCAAAGACAAGGCACTCAAGGAATTCAAAAAGCTCAGAATCATGCCGCCCATGTCGGCCGAAACGACTGTCGTTCGCAACTACATTGATTGTATTGTCAGTCTGCCATGGGATGTAAAGGATACCTCAAAGATTGACATAAACAAGGCTGAAAAGATCCTTGATGAGGATCACTATGGCCTGGCAAAACCCAAAGAAAGGATCCTTGAATATCTGGCAGTTCAAACCCAGGTGAAAAAGATAAAAGGCCCCATTCTCTGTCTCGTTGGTCCTCCCGGTGTCGGTAAAACATCCATCTGTAAATCGATTGCCCGGGCCATGGGCAGAAAATTTGCCCGTCTTTCTCTTGGCGGAGTGCGGGATGAAGCGGAAATCCGCGGTCATAGAAGGACATATATAGGTGCGATGCCGGGTAAGATTATCCAGGCAATGCAAAAAGTGGGTGTAGCTAACCCAGTATTCTGTCTTGATGAAGTGGATAAGATGTCGATGGAT
>JBBRDD010000297.1:0-5183 GCA_038204235.1 Desulfobulbales bacterium | reverse complement strand
AGCGCAACGCTGGCTAATCTTGAAGCGGCCAGGGCCGACTATGAAAGTCTTAAAGCGCAGCAGTCGGCAGCCCAACAGGCGCTGAATGAAACCCGGCATGTGGCCGACTATAGCCGGATAAAGGCGACTTTTTCCGCGCGCGTAATCGATCGTTATGCCGAGCCGGGCGATATCGCTTTACCCGGCAGAAAATTATTGGCCGTTTACGATCCTAACTCGTTGCGTATCGAAGCTCACGTGCGTGAATCGGTTGCCGTAGCCTTGGCAGTTGGACAGACATTGGAAGCCCGGATTGACGTTCTGGACAGAACCATGCCGGTGACTATTGAAGAAATCGTCCCGGTAATCAATCCCGGTGCACGCAGTGTTTTGATTAAAACCCGCGCCAAACAACAACCGGGGTTAGTGCCGGGCATGTTTGCCCGGCTCCGCATTCCACAAGGGCAAGAACACGTCTTGTTGATTCCCCGTCACTATCTGCATCAGGCAGGGCAGCTAGATGTAGTTTGGGTGGTGCAAGACGGGCAGATCGTCCGCCGCTTTGTTCGGTTGGGCCGAAGTTTTCCCGATGGTAGGGTTAAAGTGATCGCTGGTTTAAATGCTGGGGAAAAGGTCGTACCGTCGGAAAAGGTTTTATCGGCCGATTGATTACCATATCTTATAGAGCGCTTTACTTGTCCATTTGATTTCCATTAACGCAGCACCGGCAAAGGTTCTGTCGCAAACTTGATTCGACCATTGGCAGCCTTACCAGCTTTTGCTATGATATTCTCAGTTAGAGAATATTTTGCACAAATGGAAAATCAGTCCACCAACAAAACAGTTTACAAAGATATGTCGTCATATTCATAATGTTATTTGTTGTTTTCAACAGATTAAGCGATCTCTGTATTAGATTTCTCCATGAACAATGAAATCATGGCCCAACCCGGCCCTGGAGGCACCGTGTAATCATCCCCTATAACCAAAACTCTTCCTTTTGTATCGATCGAAAAAAGGGGCAATACCTGTTCACCAAGCTTCTTTTTGAACATTTCGAAGGTGAATTTTTTAGTAAATTTGGTGGTCCTTATCTCTCCTCCATCAGCGAGCATCTTGGTCAAAGACCCATAAGTTACGTCACTGCCGAAAAGCATTTTCCCCCTTCTTCGAATCGGCAATTTCATCTTTTCGTCAATGTGTTCCTCCGGTCGGGACTGGATCGCATACACGCTGTTTCGTCCGAGCTCCATACGGTAGTGCATAACCGCCGCAACATTTTCATTCCCATCCGGAGACAGCGCAAGCATCCGGCCAATACCGGTAAGATTGATATGCCGGTCGGCATGTATTGAAATTGGATTGCCGAAATATGTCTCCAACCCTTCATTTTTTGCCTTGCTGATCGTCTCCCAAACAGTATCCGCTAGAAGCACCCTGACTCCATTCTCGACCAATGCCTTGGCAATTTTTCTTGCTGCAAGGTTTGCTCCGACAATAAGAAAACCCCGGGGTTCCGGCAAAGCCACTCCCAACCAACGGGCTATGCGGCCAGTAGTGCCCTGCAGCAAAACAGTCCCAATAATGACTGTAAAAGTCAGGGGTGTCAGAAACCGCGCGTCGGCAAAACCGACTTGTTCGAGTCGGATGGCAAAGAGCGATGCGATGGATGCTGCAACTATTCCCCGGGGTGCAATCCAGGCCAGCAGATATCTTTCAGGAAAAGAGAGTTCTGAGCCCAGAGTTGAAATCATCACGTTCAACGGTCTAGCCAGGAATTGTACTGCTAGGAACACCAATACTACCGCCCAGCCGATTTCTCTGAGTGCCCCTAGGTCAAGACGCGCCGACAACATGAAAAAAAGCAGTGAGATGAGCAGCACGCTCAGGTTCTCCTTGAACTCAAGGATCTCCTCCAGATCCACTCCCGGCATATTGGCGAGCCACATACCCAAGACTGTGACCGCAACCAGCCCGGATTCCGCCTGAAGGGTATCGGCCAGGACAAAGGAAAGAAACACCAGTCCGAGAGTTGCGACATTCTGCAGGAATTCCGGCAACCAGTGATTCCTGAGGGCAAGGCCTAGGAAATAACCGCCTCCAATCCCTATACACATTCCGGCAGTAATGATCTGGGTAAAGGTGATAAAGGTATTCCCCCATGCCTGCTGCCCTCCACTGGAAATGATAAACTCATAGACAAGAACAGCAAGGGATGCCCCTATCGGATCAATCACGATTCCTTCCCAGCGAAGAATATTGGCAACGGCGGTCGTCGGCCGCACAGTGCGCAACAGCGGTGCGATGACCGTCGGTCCGGTGACGACTGTAATAGCGCCGAAAAGAAAGGCAAGCTCCCAGGTAACGCCAATGGCAAACCGGGCGGCAACCGTGGTAATCAGCCAGGTGACAACCAGACCAAACGAAAGCATGTTCCGCACGACGGCCTGGAGACCTAGGATTTCCCTGAATTTCAGGGTCAAACTACCTTCAAAGAGAATTATTGCCACACTGAGAGAGACAAATGGAAAAAACAGATGACCCATGAGTTTTTCCGGATCAAAAATATGCAATACCGGGCCTCCACAAATGCCTGCGAGGAGCAAAAAAATCATTGCCGGCAGCCTGACCCGCCAGGCGAGCCATTGGCAGAAGGTACAGACAGCTAAAGAACCTGCAATAATAATCAGGATTTCATGGTGTTTCAAATTCTATACTCCCGGCTTGATCATATACAGGTAAGTGGGTGGGTGATGGATGATAAGTAGTCGGTTTTTTGGGGTGTCCTAAAAAATGGCCTTTCCAATAATGATCCATCTGATCCGATGTTTCAAAGCTACCTACTCAAGGTAACTTTCGCAATTCTTTTTGGAGAGCATGCAAAACCGAGGGAGGCAGTATTTACAGACAACTTTCCGACAATGGATTGAGAAAGCAGTGAAACCTCTGCCGGGCCTCCGCCGAGCCGATAATGGCCACCAGATCACGCTGGCGAAACCGGAAGGATGGCTCGGGGTTGGTTGTTAATTTGCCTTCCCGGATTATCCCAACTACAGAAACACCTGTTTTTTTACGAATTTCCACTTCTGTGATACTCTTATCAGTCAGCACAGATTGCTCGCTTCGAGTTCAACCCACTGCAGATCAAACTGCTGTTCAGCCGATCTCATCTGGCCAAGTGTTTTATACCCCTCTCCATTGGTTGTCGCACTTGAAACCAGGCGTTGGCGAAGATTTTCAGTCTGGAACTGAATCTCTGGTAAGGGAATTCGCAGGTGGAGGAGAACCTGTCTTGTCATCTCCAGACCCGCTTCAAATTCAGGATAAATCAGGTCGACTACGTCAAGCTCTTTGAACACATCGAAAAAATCAGGATCGGAAATACGTGCGACAACCCTGATTTCACTGTTCACTTTCTTTGCGTGACTGATAATGGAGCGAGCGACAACAATGCCTGGAATCGTTACTACGAGAAGGGACGCGTTATTTATTTCCAGGGCCTCTTGGACGATTTCCTGGCTGCCGTCTCCATAGACGATTGGATAGCCGGCCTCTTTTGCTTTTTCGATGCGCAGCTGATCAAGTTCAACCAGAACAAAAACGGAATAGCTAATCGGTACAACACCTCGGCAATCTGAGAACCAACTCGACCGCAGCCAACGATAACTACATGGTTGCGAAGTGTATCATCGGGGAAATTGAGAGATTCCAGGGGTTCGTGTTTGAACATACGCTTTTTAAATGAATATAGCCTTGAGGCTTGTGCCGAAATAAGTGGTATCAGCACCATTGTCACAACCGCCATGGTGAGAAACATATTGTAAAATTCACTGCTGATCGATTCGCTTGCAACTCCGATTCTTGCGAGAACAAAGGAAAACTCACCAACCTGAAACAAGCCGAGCCCGACCGCAAGTGGAATGATATTGCGATACCGGAATGCCCATGCCAGAAAAGCAAAGATGCATCCCTTGCCAATGCTCACAACAAGAACGAGAGTAAGGATGAGAGTGAAGTGACTGAGCAGAAAACTGGGATCAAGAAGCATTCCCACCGAAGCAAAGAAGAGCAAACCAAAAAGATCGCGAAGAGGGATAATATCACTGAGTGCTTGATGACCATAATCCGATTCGCTGAGAACCATCCCGGCGATAAAGGCACCAAAAGCAAAAGATAAACCTAACAGATAGATTATGTAGCCGATGCCCAGGCCAATGGCGGTTATCGACAGAATAAACAACTCCCGGGAACCAATTCGGGCAATGGTCTTGAGCAGGTAGGGGAGCAGTCTGGTGCCGAGAAAAAACATGGCACAAGAAATGCCGCAGCCTTGATAGCCGCATAGCCGAGGATTCCAAGCCCGGTAGCTGGGTCGTTCAGTTGCGGTAGGATGATCATCAACGGTACCACCGCAAGATCCTGAATGATCAGCATGCCAATCATGACTTTGCTTGAGAGGGTCCCAAGCCAACCCTGGTTCATAAGGGTTTTGAGAAGAACCATAGTTGAGGAGAGGGAAATCAGTGAGCCGAACCAAAGTGCAGTTCTCCATTCCCAGCCGAACAGAAGGCCAACGGTATATCCAAAACCTATGGTCAGCAACATCTGCAGCGGAGTGCCAATAAGTGCTATATACTTTACAGGTTTGAGATCTTTGAGGGAAAACTCGAGTCCAAGTGCGAAAAGCAGAAGAGCAACCCCTATCTCTGCCAGAAGTTCAATATCATGAATTTCCGTAATGGTCATGCCGCCGGTATATGGTCCGAGAATAATACCAGCAATGATATATCCAAGGATCAGCGGCTGATGCAGTCGCTGCATTATCAAGCCACAAAAGAAGGCAGCAAGAACAAGAATAATAATATCTGTAGTGATGCCCATGGTGCAAACCTCTACTCAAAATGGAAACATGAGCAAAATTCAATGCGCTGACTACCCTGATGTTACACTTTTTCATGTCCGATTACCACTAAAGCTCAGCCTGACATCTTTTCTTAGAGGCAAGCCTGCAGGGTGAACGGTTTGAGGTAAAGCTATAGTGGAAATGCTAGTCCAGAAACTGGTCGTAGTATGATCTTGGGGGAGATCCAGAGATTTGGTTCACAGACTGTGCACCTAAATCCAGCGGAGTGAGGTTTCCATTGGCAGTATAGAGACAGTTTTCTTTGTTACCGATTTTAGCTAGTTCCTGAGAAGGTAGATGT
>JBBRDD010000296.1:0-5206 GCA_038204235.1 Desulfobulbales bacterium | reverse complement strand
CTGAGTAAGTCCTGCGTCTTTGCGTATTTTTATGAGTTGCTTTCTCAAGCAGTAGGCAGAAGATAACCGTTCATATTCATTTTGAACTTTAGGGTTTTGTAATGCCTTTTTCTTGAAATCTTTCAATAATGTTCTCATGATTTCACGTCCTTCAGTCTTTTCCTGGCCGTTGCTAATGCCCTTTGGGGTATTTTCTGGGATTTTTTAATAAAAGAATGCAGAATAATAATTTCCTTGTCTTTAATGGTGCAAAAGAATGATCTGCCGATACCTTCTGCTCCTTTAGCTCTGATTTCAAAAAGACCTTCACCAATTGCTCTGGTATAAGGCAAACCAAGTGCTGGTCCAAATTCTTCTATCATCTCTGCGATGTGGAGGAAATTTGCTAAAATTCCAGGTGGAAATTCCAGAGTCTCTAGTTCGACCTTATCGCTATAGAAAGTAATGCGCCAGTTCATGAGTTAATGTTATCATAGGTGATAACAAAATCAAGATCTAACTGGTTCCCATGTGGCACATGAGAACCAGGTGGAACGACTTCTCTCTGTTTGCGAAATCCAGTTGAATGACTTGTTATGCGTTTTGTTTTCCTGTACAGTAAAGTGGACATGTTCATATAGGAGGCGAACAAATGGACACAATTACGTACACCTCTGCCAGGGGTAACCTTGCAAAAACGATGAAGAAAGTTTGTGACGACCATTCTCCTGTTATCATTACTCGAAAAACAGCTGAACCTGTCGTGATGATGTCCCTTGCAGATTATCAATCGCTTGAAGAGACAGCATATTTATTAAGAAGCCCTGAAAATGCTCGAAGACTTCTTGAATCAATAGGTCAGCTTGAAAAGGGGAAAGGTTTCGAAAAGGAGTTGGCTGATTGAAACTCATATTTTCCGAAAATTCCTGGCAAGACTACCTCTACTGGCAACGAACTGACAAAAAGATTTTAAAGCGCATCAACCTGCTAATCCGTGACATTCAAAGAGCCCCAAACGAAGGGATAGGTAAGCCTGAACCCCTTAAACATGGTCTCTCCGGATATTGGTCCCGCCGAATTACTGATGAGCATCGGATAGTTTACAAGACTGAAGATGATTCAATATTAATCGCCCAGCTCCGTTACCATTATTAGTGCCTTAATAACCGTTCAATTGGTTCCATGTGCCCTATGCACGGCGGTCTAATCGTGGGCATAGGGGGTGCTGGTGAACGTTTCACGAAATTTTATTCATAATGTGTCCACAACCTTATGACTTTAATAATTTTTTCTGTATTGTAGATCTGGTAAACAAGCCTGTGTTGCAGGTTTATTCTTCTTGAATAAGCACCAGCCAGGTCTCCGACCAGTTTTTCATAAGGCGGTGGGTTTTGATAGGGATCTTCTTTTAAAATCTCAAGCAGCCTGAGAGCTTTTTGTTTTAGCCCGGCTGCGGCAAGTTTTTTTGCGTCTTTTTGGGCTTGTTTTGTGTAGACTATTTTCCAAGTCACCAATCAAGCTCCTCTTCACATTCTGAAGGATCTTGCTCCAGTCCTCTCTTAATGGATTTTCTCATTCCGGGAACTGCAAGCAAATAAAGAGTCTCTGAGATAGAGTTCCAGTCTTCTTCTGATATTAAAACGGCATTTGACCTTTTACCCGTAATAACTATAGGTTGATGTGATGCGGCAGTTTCATCAATAAGACTGTATAATTTTGATCTTGCTTCTGTTGCGTTTATTATGTTCATAATATCACCTGTAATCGTTCACCGGAAAACCCGAAAATCCCGTATCATCTTCGCGTTGTCAGCGTGCACACTAAACGTACGCTTTCACGACCGCCAAGTCAAGTTCCATTTCCAGCATATAACACGATGATATCGCTTTTTCCAGCTATCGCCAAACAGCCACACCTCTGATAAACAAAACTCAGTACGACGCAATGCAATACTTCACCTGGTTCCCATGTGGCACATGGGAACCAGGTAGAACCAGTTGGTAAAATCAGGAAGAGCTACTATCGGTCGGCATCTCTTCACCCAGTGCCAGTGTCTCGGCCTCATCCGCAGAATTTGTCTCCGGTGGTGCCGTGATGGTGCCGACAAGCTTGGTCGGCTGCGGGGCAAAGGCGCTGACAATCGACATGATTACCGCTGCAGCATAGGGCAGCGACTGCACCAGCAGGACAAGTATCCACACCAGTATATCCGGGGTCTCGGAGCCCTGCTGTTTGTAAATACTGTATGCGGCGAGCAGCAGAGCGAGCAGCACCAGCCCTTCTTCCCGGGCCGACTGCAGGGCATGCCAGAACTTTCTACCTTTGACTATTTTCGGTGTGCGGAAAAAGGGCAGACTTTTGGTCACAAAACCAAACATGACCGCCTTGGCGATAGTATGGGACAACGACAGCCCGGCCAGGGCGGAGGCAATCGTCTGGGTGAGTGTTGCCTTCACCCGGCTGCGGTAGATGTAAAACATCTTGGCGATTTTAAAGACAAAAAATGCCAGGGGCACCGACGATAAAATAATCAGCGGCGGGTCGAACTTAGCCGCATTATGGATCATAGCCGTCGACCAGCATAACGCGGCCAGGGTAAAGACAAGATTAATACTGTCCGCCAGCCAGGGCAGCCAGCCGGCAATGAAATGATAGCGCTGACCGTACGTCAGGCTGCTCCGGCCACCTCGCCGCAGGGTACGGCCATGGTGGCGCATGATCTGGATGGCCCCGTAAGCCCAGCGATAGCGTTGTTTCTTGAAATCGATAAAGGTATCAGGCATTACCCCCTTGCCGTAACTCTTGGAGATATACTGGGCTTCATAGCCTTTTTCAAAAATTTTCAACCCCAGTTCCGCATCTTCGGTAATACACCATTCCGCCCAGTTCCCGACTTCTTCCAGCACGGATTTGCGCACCATGGTCATAGTCCCATGCTGGATAATGGCGTTGCGCTCATTCCGGGTGATCATTCCGATATAGAAAAAACCTCGATATTCCGCATAACACATGGCCTTGAACAGGTTTTCGCCTTCATCGCTATAGTCCTGCGGGGCCTGGACAATCGCCACTGACGGTTTAGAAAACTGGGGAACCAGATCGCTCAGCCAGTTGGGTGTTACCACATAATCGCTGTCGATAACCGCCACCACCTCGACAGCCGGGTCGGTTTTGGTGAGGCAGTAATTCAGGGCACCGGCCTTATAGCCGGCCAACGGATCTTCATGATAAAAGTGAAATCGTGGACCGAGCGATTTACAGTGCTGCTCCACCGGCTGCCAGACCTCCGGGTCCTTGGTGTTATTGTCCATGACAATGACTTCAAAACGAGGATAATCGAGAGCAGCCAGGGCGTTTAATGTTTCGATCATCATCTCCGGCGGTTCGTTGTAGGCCGGGACATGCACCGAGACCATGGGCAGCATATCGTCAGGTACGTGGACAGGATCAAAGGCACGCCTCGAACCTTTGGACCAAATGGCCTCAGCCCATTCATGCGCCTCCGTCAGGACCACGATAACAACTCCGATCAGCCCCAAAAGCATCAAACAGCCAACAACAACGGCAGTAACAGTCAGGTACTGCCGGGAATAGCTGTAAATAATCCACACTGCCCCGGTTGCCGCAATAAAAGCAACGGACGCCAGAAACCCGCGCCCTCCTTTTTTCAGGGTTTTACTGTCGATCAGCAAAAGGGCAAAGGTAATCAGCGCAATAGCGATGGAAATACCGCTCAGGATGCGCCATTCCGGGACTTCAACAATAGGCGAGGTAAAGGGAAACTTCGGTTTCCTTTCCACGTCATAAACACCCCAGTACGACCCGACCGCCCCTTCAGTCACTCTTTTCCAGGGTTGATCAAAGGCTTCCATGACATAATAAATGTAGCCCAACTTTTCGGCCCGCTGGATAAAACGGCGCAAAAAGGTCGCCTCATTGGCCGGAGAAGCTACGGCCTGGCGACGGATCCGGCCGTTGCTCGGCCAGCCGACCTCGGCAATGATCACCGGTTTGTCCGGAAAAGTATTTTCAAGCATAGCCATATGCTCGACGACAAAGTCCACCGCGCGATCGAGATGGATACCTTCCCAATACGGCAACATATGCGTGCCAATGAAATCGACGTGAGCGACAAGATCGGGATTTTTGAGCCAGATATGCCATGGCTCAGCCGTACTGACCGGTATATCCAGGGCATTTCTGACCCGATCCAGATACTCCTCAAGCTGCTTAACCGGTATTTCGTTGCGCAGCAGGACCTCGTTGCCGACGATGACCCTGATCACATTGCGATAGTTTTCCTTGGCCAACCGGATGACGGTGGCAATCTGCTCGTCATTCTCCTTCAAATCCTTGCTGATCCAGGCACCGAGGGTGACATTTATGCCATATTTACGGGCGATAACCGGTATTTTTGCCTGACTGCCCTCTACTGTGTAGGTCCGCACCGCGTTGGTGGTATCGGCGAGCAGTTTGAGATCGGTTTCAATCTCCTCCTCGGTAGGCTGCTT
Source organism: Desulfobulbales bacterium (assembly GCA_038204235.1). Taxonomy (GTDB): domain Bacteria; phylum Desulfobacterota; class Desulfobulbia; order Desulfobulbales; family Desulfocapsaceae; genus Desulforhopalus_A. Next base: position 716 of record JBBRDD010000296.1, on the reverse strand, counting down.
TTTCTTGGTTGGATCATTCCAGGCCTGCATGGGAGAAAAGGAAAACCCCTGAATACGGCTGGGCCAGGGCGGCTCGTTTTCAGGTTGGTTCAAAAAACCCCAGAAGCTGATAGAAACTACAGCTATAGCAATACTGATGAGAAAATTTGCTTTTGTCATGAATGATGAACTCGTAAAAACCTCAAGTTTGAAATGGTTAAGTAAAAAACTTCATATTCGAGGCGTGCGAATTTCACTATTATTTCGGCGTACGAAGGTACGTCGTAATGATAGTGAAATTCGCAACAACGAAGAAGATGAAGAATTTTTACGACACCATCATGAATTGTTACAGTATGTCTTGCCTCAAAGGTCAAGATGATTTGTTATAAAAGTGGCTGAAATATATGGCAATAGACGGCCACCGTGAGTTTTACAAATGTTTGTCCGGAAACTGGCGCACCTTACCCCAAATCCAGCAGCATGGGAATAATTTTCCAAAATGCACCGCCATACACTCCAAATGGTTAATCGCACGAATAATGGATAAAATTGCCGAACCAGACGTATTATCATATCCTATTCTTGCAATTTCATCAAATTTCGCGATATTCTAAATTCGTTCTATTAAATACAGCCACTATTTTCCATCTCAATGCTACATAGCGAAGAACGCTCATGGACAATATAGAGAATCGCAGAAAATTTTTCAGAAACAATAGCTTTCAAAAAAGAGA
>JBBRDD010000295.1:0-5217 GCA_038204235.1 Desulfobulbales bacterium | reverse complement strand
AGTTGTTCCGGTGAGTTGCGATAGTCTTGGGGATAACGCACATTGACCGGGTATCGTTCCAACCCTTCGACAGTCTGGGTAACATTCATGCCCCCTATCGCAGAGGCGACAACCTGCTGGACATCGGCAATGTTCAGGCCGTACCTGGCAGCTTTTTCCCGTTGAATATCAACCTTGATATAGCGACCTCCGGCAACCCTTTCGGAATAGACTGAAGCGGTCCCCGGTATATCCTTTATAACGGTTTCCAGTTGCTTGCCAATTTCCTGGATTACCTTCAAATCGGGTCCGGCAACCTTTATACCGACCGGCGTTTTAATGCCCGTGGCCAGCATATCAATGCGCGTCTTGATCGGCATAACCCAGGCGTTGGTTAAGCCGGGCACTTTAACCAGGTTGTTGAGCTCCTTTTTTAGACTCTCGGTAGTGACCCCTGCACGCCACTCATCCCGCGGTTTTAGTTGAATAAATGTTTCAATCATGGTGAGTGGGGCGGGATCGGTTGCCGTTTCCGCTCTGCCAACTTTACCAAAGACGGTTTTCACTTCCGGGATGGTTCGAATCAGCTTGTCGGTTTGTTGTAATACCTCTCTCGCCTTTCCTATGGATATTCCTGGATAGGTCGTGGGCATATACATAAGGTCGCCCTCATCGAGTGGCGGAATAAACTCACTGCCAATCCGGTCGAGTGGCCAGATGCCTATGGCGAGTATAAGTAAGGCCCCAAGAAGGACAGTTTTAGGAAAATTCAATACAGTTTTCAGGGCAGGCATGTAGACTGCTGTCAGCAAACGGTTGAGGGGATTTTTGTGCTCCGGCAAAATTCTTCCCCTGATAAAATAGCCCATCAAAACCGGTACCAGCGTTATTGACAGAGCTGCTGAGGCTGCCATTGCGTAGGTTTTGGTAAACGCCAGAGGAGAAAACATTCTTCCTTCCTGTGCTTCCAGGGTAAACACAGGAACGAAACTGACAGTAATTATCAGTAAACTGAAAAACAAAGCAGGACCAACTTCGCGTGCCGATTCCGCAACAATTTCCCAACGATTCTCATTGGTAAGCGGGGTTCTTTCCATATGCTTGTGCATATTTTCGATCATGACTATCGCACCATCGATCATTGCACCAATTGCGATGGCTATCCCACCCAGCGACATTATGTTGGCATTAAGGCCCTGTAGGTGCATGATAATAAAAGCGGTCAAGATACCAACAGGCAAGCTGACAATCGCAACCAGGGAGGAACGGACATGGAAGAGAAAGACGACGCAAACCAAAGCAACTACACCAAATTCCTCCAGCAGCTTATGCCAGAGATTTGTGACTGCTCGCTCTATCAAGGCGCTTCGGTCATAGACAGGGATGATTTCGACTCCGTTGGGAAGACCTGCTTTAAGTTCCTCCAGCCTTGCCTTAACGCCATCAATAGTCTTTTGGGCGTTTTCGCCAAAACGCATGACAATAATGCCACCCACCGTTTCCCCCTCACCGTTCAAGTCCGCAACACCGCGTCGCATCTGTGGACCAGTGCCTATTTCTGCAACATCTTTTAACAGCAGCGGAACACCGTTGTCTGTTACTCCGAGCGGTATATTGCCCAGATTTTTTACACTCTGCAGATAACCGGTGGCCCGTACCATGTATTCGGCTTCAGCCATCTCAACTACCGACGCCCCAATTTCCTGGTTGCCTGCCTTAATTGCCATTTGTATTTTCGACAGTGGGATACCAAAGGCCCGCAACTTTTCAGGGTTAACCTTTACCTGATATTGCTTGACCATCCCGCCCACAGCGGCAACTTCCGAGACACCGGGAACGGTTTGCAGTTCAAATTTTAAAAACCAATCCTGGAGCGATCGTAGTTGACTGATGTCATGCTTGCCGGTTTTATCGACCAGGGCATAGAGATACACCCAGCCAACACCGGTGGCGTCCGGACCCAATTGAGGTCTGGCATTTTCCGGAAGTGAGGGTGCAACCTGGCTGAGATATTCGAGCACCCTGCTTCTTGCCCAATACAGGTTGGTCTTTTCGTCGAAAATAACATAGACAAAAGAATCACCAAAAAACGAGTAACCTCGGACCGTCACGGCTCCAGGCACGGAAAGCATTGCGGTAGTTAAAAGATAGGTCACCTGGTCTTCAACTACCTGCGGTGCCTGCCCGGGATAGGATGTTTTTATGATCACCTGCACGTCTGATAAATCCGGCAAGGCATCAACAGGGGTGTTTTTTAGTGAATACAGGCCAATACCTACCAACATGGCGGTAGCCAGCAAGACGAAGAAACGATTACCAACCGACCATTGTATAATAGATGCAATCATTGTATGTGTCCCCTATTGCCTATTGCCTATTGTTTATGGGCGTCATGTTTCTCTTTATCTGGACCGACATCGTCCAGAGTCATGTCATCTGTGTTCAGCTCATCAAGGCTTTTGTCGACATTGGCACCAGGAATGTGGACTTTAGTGATCTGGTACTGGCCGCCCTGGATTTTGGTTATTTCCACAGGCAGGGTCATACCAATTTTGAGTGCGGCAAAATCGACATCTTTCGCCACCGTGAAATCCATGGTCATTTCCGGCCAATTCCATACACTTATCGCCTTATGTGATACGTTGATCATTCGATGCTCAGCCATCAAACTATTGACAGTAGCCTCAACCCAGACGCTTGCGGGGATAGCCTTTTCGTTATGGTTCATGCGCTTGAAATCAGAGGTTTTGCTCGATTCTGAATCGATTAAGAACTGTGCCGAGGTGACTACTTTTTCCCCCTCGGAAAGTCCTGACAGGATCTCGGCAGACTGCTCATCGAAACGTCCTATCTCGACATTAATCGCCTTGAAGCGACCTTCTCCGAGAGCCAGAACTATCCGACTGGAACGGCCGGAGCGTATTACCGCTTCTTTTGGTACAAGCAGAGTCTTTTGAGTGTCTGCCAGGTGAATGACAACATTGGCGAACATGTCAGGCTTGAGTAACCCCTCCTTATTTCCAAATCGCAGACGGACTCTCAGGGTTCGTGTTTTGGCATCGAGTTCGGGGTATACATAATCTACAACGCCAGTCCACTCTTTACCGGGCAGATAATCAAGAGTCATTGTGACAGGCAGTCCAACAGCAACTTCTGCAGCCTGCCGTTCAAATACCTCGGCTTCCACCCACATCGGGTCAAGTGCAGCTATCGACATAATTGTGGAACCCGGTTGAACAAAGAAACCCTGACGAACATCTAATTTATCGATTACCCCATCTTGCGGTGCATAAAAGATGACGGTTTGCTTTGCCTCGCCACTCTTTTTTATCTGCGCGACTGCCGAAGCCGATACACGCAATGAAGCCAATCGATTCTCCGCAGCTCTAATGAGGCGAGGTTTCTGGCGCTCAAGAGCCATTAACAGCTCATCCTGGGCATTAACCAGCTCTGGGGAATAGAGATTGTAAAGTGGTTCCCCCTTTTTTACCGGATCACCTGAAGCTTTGACATAGAGCTTTTCTATCCAGCCCTTTACCCTGGGGTGAATATGCTCCAAATAATCCTCATCGTACTTCACATAGCCAACTGTGTTAATTTCAGATCGGAGGGAACCAAGGTGTGCCATGGCGGTTCGTACGCCCAGATTGTTCACCACATCGGGAGAAATCCTCACTGTACCGGGGCCTCCCTCCGATCCACCGCCTTCATCTCCATAAAAAGGTATGAGATCCATGCCCATTGGTGACTTGCCGGGTTTATCGCTTTTATAGTTAGGATCCATCGGGGCAACCCAGTACAACGGCTTCTTTTCGGCTGTTGGCGAAGCGCTGTTCTGCACAACTTTAAGAGAGGGGAAATAGTCGCTCAACTTGGGATAGAAAGTAATGGCGATGAAGGAGCCTATGGCAGCACCGAGAACAAGCAATGCCAGCACACTTATAAGTCTTTTCATTTCTTCTCTCCCACGGAGCTATTTTTTGCGATGATATCCTCGGCATTTTCCATAAAATAGTAGTTCAATTCGACAATGGATTTTTGTCTCTCCACGTCTATGCCCAAGGCATCAATCTGCGCATTCAATTCAGCGATTCGGGATCGGACGACCTCGGCAAAATCACTGTCGTCATTGGTGTAGGCCGTAAGGGAAGCCTCGGCTTGTTCGTTCATTTGTGGTAATAATTGTGACCTATAGAGTACTTGGCGCTCATTCAACCTTTTGAGTTGTGTTCTGGTCTTTTCAAAACCGGCTATCATTTTACGCACAAGTGACCACTTTTTCGTTTTGACTGCCTCGGTCTGGGAAACTGAAGATTGAACTTCCTTATCCTGTCGATTACTCGTGAACAAAGGCAAGTCGAAACTAATACCTACAGAGACAAAATCAGCCCGGTCTCTCCCATTCTGGTCCTCCGCCCGATAGCCATAGCTGGCATTGACCCCCCATGCTGGTTTATATTTTTGTCTGGCGAGATCAATGCCGATTTTACTGGTCGCAATCTCCCTATCAAGGGCAAGCAGTGAAGGGTGTTTGGATACAGATTCATAAAACTGCTGTGGATTAGCTTCTCCGGTCGATAAATAGAGTGACTCCCGTAACATTTTTATATCTGGGCGTTTCTTGTCCAATGCCAAATGAGACCAGGGAAGAGGTGATCCGGCATTCAATTTTTCCCCATACTCCTCTCGAAAATATTCGCTCACCCAGCCGGAAAGCTTCTCCATAAACATTTCTTGTTTCTGTTTGAGCATGGTGAGTCGATCATCCAGTCGAGTGAGCTCCAATTGAGCCCGAATAATATCCTGCTGTCTGGTTTTGCCATAAGCCGCTGAATAGCTGGTTTCAGCAATATCTGCCAGCTGTTCAAACAATGGGCGATCTTTTTGGATTAACGCTATACTTTCCTGGGCGTTATACGCATCAAGCCAGAGCTGGCTCACTGTAACGACAATATTTGCTTTACGATCCAGACGTTGAAAAGGAAACTGACTACCCACCGTTTGCAGCTGCTTCCGCTTAATCGCCAGGCTGTCTCCGCGCGGGAACATTTGTGTCACGCCTACTTTAAACTGCGTCATGGCCTCCTGGCTAAAATCGAAGGTATCGATCGGCACGTTTGCGAACCCTAACGATACTTGCGGATCCGGCAGTGTTCCCTCATAAACGCTCATTGCTTCGACTGCATCTTGAGAGTGCCGGTTGCCTGCCAACCAGGGATCATTGAGCTGTGCAGCCTG
>JBBRDD010000294.1:0-5232 GCA_038204235.1 Desulfobulbales bacterium | reverse complement strand
GTACATCAAACACACTTTTTTATATTCCATACCAATATCTCCTTACAGACTAAGATAACAGTCATAATCTTCGATCATAATACCATGCTGCGCCTGTGTCGCCATTTTCTTGGAGGTCAGACCGGCAGGAACATCATCAACGTTAAAACCCTGTTTTACATAGCTGTCGACGCAGATAGAAACATCGTCAGCTAACTCGCAAAGCCCCTTAAAAGCAGGATCTTTGGACAGAGTTGTTGCCTTCCAGGTGAAAAAAACTTTAACTTTCGATCCTTTTGCCTTGGCTGCCTTGGTAACACCTATGGCATGTCGCAAGCTGTCAGGTGAAGTTACAAATATACCTAAACTTTTCGCCATGTTAACTTCCTCCAGAAAATAATGGTGGCTATATATATTATTTGAGTTGTCTAAAAAAGAATGTAGATACAAACGAGTCAGGGTTATTGTTTGTATCTACATTGGATTATTTCTTTTATTAAGTTCCGTATGTGGAACGGTAAAAGAAATTAACCTTTTTTGATGAAAAAACTGATGAAACCGGAACCTTCCTTCTCACCAAGATATTCATGACCGGAACGCTCACACCAACCCGGAATATCGTTTCTGGACCCTGGATCGGTACCATCAACCTGAAGAATCTCACCGGCGGCAAGCTTGCCTATTTCTTTTTTAGTGCGAAGAAGAGGCATAGGGCAGCTTAATCCTTTTGCATCGAGGACACTTTTGGGTTGAATATCAGCTGGGGCTGTTTTCTGATCACTCATTATTGTTCTCCTAAAATAAAATTAAATCATTTATGGGCATATAACTACAATATATGCCTCTATTCTATTTTCCAAGCATTAATTACAAAACTGACCTATACCGTAGCAGCGCATTTCTGTCAAGAAATGAAAAGCCCGCCTTCATAACTATTTAGAAAGATACAATAAAACCAGAGAGCTACATTGTGGTTGTTATTGGCGTGCCAGTAGTTGGTCTTGACAAAAAAACAAGGGCTGTGTAAAAAATTCACGTATCATAAGAGGATACGTGCAGATTTTTATTCAACCTGGAGAAACGAGTCATGAGTGAAGAGTCAGTTTTTAAAAATAAAGTTAAGGATCTCTATACTTTGTTATGCGCAAAAGAATGGAATCCTTATGTAACCGGCGTTATTGTCGCTTTTTTCTCAGTTCTGATGATGGCCTGGTGGAGACCCTGGGGAGCGGTTGGAGCTATTCGGAACTGGGGCGATTGGATTATGTATGGTACGGCACAACTTCTTGGTACCGAGGCAGGCGTCTTTCAGTATTTCGATGAAGCCCCTCGATCCATCTTTGTCGATTCCGGCTCGGTAATAGGCATCGGTTTTGTCGTGGGGGCTTTTATATCTGCCTGTCTTGGCAAAGACTTTGCTCTGAGAATCCCCCCCTACAGAGAAATGGTTAAAGCTGTCATTGCCGGCATTCTTATGGGTATAGGCGCCACCCTTGCTGGAGGTTGTAATGTAGGTGGATTTTATAATGCCATTGGCAATCTTGCCGCTAATGGCTTTACCATGATGTTCGGCCTCGTTTTTGGTGTTATTCTCGGTTTAAAACTTCTGTATCTGGAAATGGAACACATAACCTGGGGTGATGGCGGATCGAAAACTTTCACCTTTCCTTCGGCCGTCATTTACGGGCTTGGAATTATAGGAATTATCGGGATTGTATGGGCTGCATATTTCTATGCAGACAATGAAGACAGTGACTATATTGCCTCTCTCAGCGGTGTAATTGTCATTGCCGCCTGCCTTGGTTATACCATGCAGCGAGGACGCTGGTGCATGGTCCAGGGTTTTCGTGAACCACATATGACTGGTGACTGTACTCTGGCTAAATCTGTCATGCTGTCAATTTTTATTGTGGCCATTGGTGCCGCGGTGCTGAAATATGCTGTGCCGGTTCGGGCAGAAGGGGAGGCCGTATTGGCCACTGCGAACTATGTACGTGGAACTTTTGGCTGGGGTGGTGTCGTCGGCGGCTTCATCTTCGGTCTTGGGGCAATGTTTGCCGGTGGCTGCGGTTCTGGAACACTCTGGCGGGTAGGGGAAGGGCAGGTCAAGCTGATGATGGTCGTTCCTTTTTTCTCTATTACGTCCTCTATAATGACAGCCTGGTTCAAAGATCAGGAATTCGAGGCCGATGGTGTTCTTGGCTCGTATGTGTATTTACCCGATGCACTTGGTTATGGACCTACTCTTCTTATAATAGGCCTTGTCATGATTGCCTGGTACCTGGTAGTTACCTGGAATGAAGATACCAATAAACTGATAGTACCTATGTGATCGAATTCTTTTAAACAACTAAAAAACGCAATTTCATTTTTATGGAATTGCGTTTTTCTTTTTAGTGACTTAGAAATAAATTTCTTGTGCTTTTCACAAGAAATTTATTTCGTGAAGGAACTTATCCCGCAAATCTTTTGGGCGGGATTAGTGATTCGCAGTACTTAGAAATAATTTTATAAGTTTGTTTTCACAAGAAATTTATTTAGCGATGGAACTTATCCCTGCACAGCACGGGAACTGAACTGAATACCCGTCAAGCGAGCACTAAACCGAGTCCCGCAAATCTTTTGGGCGGGATAAGACCATATGACTTATCTGTTTATACTCCCATATATGTTAACCACCTCTACATCTGTTTTTCTTTTTCCGACTAGAAGTGACGAAGTCGTGAAGCAGTAATGAAGGAATTTGCAATAAGCCGCTGAAAAATGTAGATTCGGAAATTACTCGATTTTTCGGGAGAAGTGGAGAGAGTTTTTTGGAAAGAAAATCGACAAAAATACTCATCGGAGACGATGACAGCATGGTGCGCACGACGGTCTCGAACATACTCGAACTGTTTGGCTACCTCGTTGTTACTGCATCCAGTGGTCAAAAGGTTCTTGATACGGTTGACGACAGCTATGATGTTATCATCCTCGACATCAATATGCCGGGCCTGGATGGTTTTGCCACCATGAAGGCGCTTAATGAGCGGAACTATGGAATACCCGTTCTTTTTCTCACTGGTGCCGGTTCCATGGATTACGCGGTAAAAGCAATAAATCTGGGTGTTTATGATTTTCTTACCAAACCCATTGAAGATATTGATCTCTTTAATGTCAATATTCGTCGGGCTGTTGAAAAGAGGAGGTATGTCCTTCAGGAACGACAATACAAGGCGGCCCTTGAAGATGATGTCCTGACCAAGGCCATTGAGCTCGAAGAAAAGAATAAGTTGTTACTCTCCTACAGTAACAGCCTGGAGAATGCCACTGTTCAATTGATGACCAGCCTGCAGAATGCCATGGAGGAGAAGGATTATTATACCGCCGGCCATACCATGCGGGTAACAGAATATGCGCTGATGCTCGGTACAGCCATGGATCTTCCTGAAAGCGAGATCCTTGTTCTCAGGAGAGCCGCTCAGTTTCATGATATAGGCAAACTGGTCATTGATCTGTCTTGTATTCAAAAACCCGGAAAACTTACTGAGGAAGAGTGGGTTTTAATTCGCAAGCATCCCAGTGTCGGGGCAAATATTATTCAGCCACTGGGTTTTATGGAGAGGGAACAATTTATAATCAGGCATCACCATGAGAGAATGGACGGTAATGGATATCCTGACGGACTGAACGGCGATCAGTTGGATGATCTGACCAAGATACTTACGGTCGTAGATAGCTATGACGCTATGACTTCCAGGAGAAATTATCGAAAAAACATGACTATGCAGGAAGCGGTAGCGGAGTTGCACAAGTGCAGTGCAACGCAGTTTGACTCGCGTATTGTCGAACATTTTGCCGAAACAATCATTGATTATGTCGATAATAAGGATATGCTAAACCAGCAATACCTGGAAAATATATATTCAAAAAATAAGTAAAAAAATTTAATAAGTCAGGTTCAATGAAAATAAATCGAAAAGAAGTTGAGCATGTCGCCCATCTGGCAAGACTTACTCTGAGCGATGAAGAATTGGAGAAAATGACCGGGCAACTCGACGAGATTTTGTCCTATGTGACTAAACTGGATGAGCTGGATACCAGTCAAGTTATGGCCACTTCACATGTTTTCTCGGTCAGTAATGCCTTTCGTGAGGACGTGGAAAAAGAATCGTTGTCCCAGGTTGAGGCCTTAAAGAATGGTCCGCAGCATGATGACCAAATGTTCCAGGTTCCTAAAATAATTTAGTGACTTAGAAATAATAATCTTGTGCTGTTTACAAGATTATTATTTCGTGATGAAACTTATACCCGTCAAGCGAGTACTGAAAAGAGTCCCGCAAAGCTGTTGGGCGGGATTGTGATGAAATACCTTTTAGGTGGTACCAAACAGAGTCCCACAAAGCTTTTTACCGGAGCGAGAGCCTTACTCCTTGAAAGCCGGTCATAAAAAATAATTCTGACGTATTTCTATATAACCGGGTTGAGGTTAATTCCATATATCAGGTTGGACAGGCATGACTGTCCATTTTTTTGAGGTTACGATGAAGCCGTATGAACTGACTATAAGCCAGGCACTTGCAAAGATGGAGCAGGGCGATCTTTCCGCTGTTGAACTGACCGGAAGCTGTCTTGAGCGAATAGATGCTGTTGAAAAAGAAGTGACAGCTTTTATTACCATTGATAGGGTCGGCGCCCAGGCACAGGCGGAAAATGCCGACCGGCAGAGAAAAGCCGGACAGGCAGGCAAGTTGTGCGGTATTCCACTTTCAGTGAAAGATCTGCTATGTACGACAGGTTTACGGACGACCTGCGGATCAAAGATGCTTGCCAATTTTATTCCGCCATATGATGCAACAGTGGTTGGAAAATTAAAGAATGCAGGGGCGGTAATTATCGGCAAGACGACTATGGATGAATTTGCCATGGGTTCCACATCGGAGAGCTGTGCCTTCGGTGTTCCTGAAAACCCCTGGAAAAAAGGCTATGTGGCCGGAGGATCCTCCGGGGGATCGGCGGTTTCAGTAGCGGCCCTTGAGTGTCTTGGCTCGCTGGGGTCAGATACCGGGGGATCTATTCGGCAACCTGCATCGCTTTGCGGCATTGTCGGGATGAAACCGACCTATGGCAGGGTGTCCCGATACGGGTTGACGGCTTTTGCCTCATCTCTTGACCAGGTGGGCCCTTTATGCCGGAATGTTGAGGATTGTGCCCGGTTGATGGATGTTATCAGCGGTTATGATCATATGGATTCCACCTCGGTAAAGCAAGAGG
>JBBRDD010000293.1:0-5249 GCA_038204235.1 Desulfobulbales bacterium | reverse complement strand
GGTCTGCTCGAAGAGATCCATTTTCTTGTTCTTAAGAGGGGTGGAAAAGGGATTGAGTTTTGGCCTGGAGTGGAGGACCGTAAAGAGTGACAGGGTTTCATGAGTACGTCATGATCACGCCCAAAAGCTTTGCGGGACTCTGTTTAGTACCCCCTGGGGATGCTATCTTCGGTGCCCCCTAGGGGGTATAAGTTCACGAGAAAGCTAAGTCATTAATCCCGCCCAAAAGCTTTGCGGGACTTTCATGAGTACGTCTATAATCCCGCCCAAAAGCTTTGCGGGACCTTCATGAGTACGTCTATAATCCCGCCCAAAAGCTTTGCGGGATAAGTTCATTCACGAAATAATTTGCTTGTAAACTGCACAAGCAAATTATTTCTAATTCACTAAAACCACGAACGATGGCTCCAGACATCTTCTTCCAGTGATTTCTTGTCTTTTTCGAGCTTGAGGAACATGGAGGCGTTCTGGATAGCTAATCCGCCCTGATGGGCCAGCGCTTTCACCATCAGTACAACATCGTCGGGAAATTGACGCTCGACGTCGCTGTAGAGGCGCATAACACCAATAACCTTGTCACGCACCAGTATGGGGGTGACCATCATTGAAATGATCCCCTCCGCCTTCATGGCTTCCTTGAAGGTTATGCTGCTATCGGTGGTTGTGTCGCTGATAATAAAAGTTTCGCCCTTTAAGGCACGCCGGGCCGTTTCCGTGATGGTGGTGCGGCTCCTTTCGAGAAAGTCCTTGCTGAGGCCGTGACTGGCTACGAGTTTTAAGCCTTGCCCGTCTTCATCGATGAGCCGTATGACAGCCCCTTTCATACCGAGCTTGTCGCAAATTTTGACGGTCAGGTTATTGAGGATCTGACGAATATCCAGAGATGAATTGATGCTAGAGGCCAGTTCCAGAAACAGCATGGCATTTTTATGCATCCGCCGGTGCAGGCGGTTGTTGTCGATGGCAATACCGGCCTGATCCGCAAGAGCACATAAAAAATCAATCTCTTTTGGCTGGAAATCGCGCTTTTCGGCGGTATAGAGCGACAGTACGCCGATATTCCGATTTTTAATTTTTACCGGCACAGTGAGTAATGATGCGATGCCCTCTGCTTTTTTTGCTTTGTGGTTTTCCAGGCGCGGGTCACTGGTGGCGTCGGGAAAAGCCAGATAACCATCATTGTCGAGGGCGGCTACTATCTTGTGTACCTGCATGGGGTTGGCGTGGAGATATTTGTCCGACAGCCCGGCCTGCGCCGTAGCCACAAAAATATCCTCTCGATCATCAGCCAGAAACAGGCACGCCGCCTTGCCTTCCATTGAGGTTACGGCATTGTCGACAATAAGGCTCAGCAATTCCTCTCTGGTAGCAGCTGTACCAAAGGCCTTGCTGATCTTGCAAAACGATGTGAAATAGTCTGTCTCCCTGGTCATCAGGTACCTCCTTGTGATGAAGATCTGTGTGCATTACCTGTTGGGAATTTCAGGCAGCATCGTCTGCTTCGGTAACGTTCGGCCCGCCCTTTTTTTCGGCGTTCTTGGTTATAGTATTTTTGTCCTGCGATACATCATGTGCTGCCGTAGCCGTTTTGCCAGCCGCGGCTTTCTTGCGCACCACCCTTTTTTTGGGGGGGTATACGGTCTCGGTCTTTCAACCACCCGGCGATCTTAGGGGCAAACTCTCCTTGGAATTTCGAGCTGACATATATGCCGATGTGTCCGGTTTCCAGGCAAATATCCTCGGTATCCTTGCTGCCCACTTTTTTGACTAACTGGTCGCAGGCTTCCGGCGGCACCAGGTGATCGAATTTCCCGTAAATATTAAGCAGCGGCATGGTCAGTTTTTTAAGGTCAACCCGTTGACCTCCAACCTCTAACTCACTCTTGATAAGTTTATTGCCCTGATAGCAGTCTTTGATGAATTGACGAAAGACCTCGCCCGGCAGATCGGGACTGTCAAAAATCCATTTCTCCATGCGCACGAAATTTTCGACAAAGGTTTTGTTGTCCATGTGCTCCATGAAACCAACATATTTATCAATCATCAAACGGGCTGGGTTGAGCAGGAGAAAACCAAGATTCATCATATCGGCAGGGAGATTACCGTAGGTATCCACCACACGGTCTACATCGATGTGCTCCATCCACACGTGCAGCAGTCCCTTTTTTGTAGCAAAGTTGGTCGGTGTGACCGTGGTGACCAGATTTTTAATTTTTTCCGGGTGCAAAGCAGAGTAGATGACGCTGAAGGTTCCCCCCATGCAGATGCCCATGAGGTTGATTTTTTCGAGCTTGTGCTGCTCACGAATGAAATCAACGATATTATCCATATACCCGTTGATGTGATCATCAAAACCCAGGAAACGGTCTTTTCGGGTGGGGTAGCCCCAGTCGATCATATACAGATCGATACCACTGTCTAAAAAACGCTCGACCACGCTGCGGCCAGGCTGCAGGTCGAGCATGGTTTCGCGGTTGATCAAGGCATATGTTACCAGCAGGGGTGTTTTATAGCGGATTTTGGTGCGGGGCAGGTAATGTTTCAGTTTGACCCGGTCTTCCTGATACACCACTTCATAGGGGGTCTTCGCGATGGCGGTATCCAACTCATCCAACAATACTTCGGATGCTTTGCTGGCGCGGGATTGTACTTTATCCGCCTCTTCTGCCAGTTTGGCCAGAATCAAATCGACAGGAATAATGGATTTCGTCATATGCTCCCCCCTTACGAACCGGATATATTAATTTGGCACTTTACAGGTGTCGCTTACGGTCAGGTAATTTTCAACAGCCGACGTGGTTTATGCCAAGAATGCCAAACAATGGAGCGGTCAGCCATGAATGCCGAGTAATAGTCAGCGATTTATTTTTTTTGTTCCTTTTCAAGCTTTCGAAGGCGTTTTTTTAATTCATACAGTTCCCGGGCCATGTCGTCCATTTCTGATTTTCTGGCCACCGGAAGCTGACTCAGCAGGTCCTCGAGAACGGCGTCCCTGGCGGCGGAGAACTCAGCCAAAGCATTGATCGTCCTGGCCATCGTTTCAACATATTCCGGGGTTTGATAAAGGGTCATGTAATGACCTTCAAGCACTTTAACCCACATGTTGTAATAGACCTTTGTATCCTCGGGGAGTGTCCCGTTTTCGGCCATTTCACCAATCTTATCCTGCATCACCTTCATTGACCGGCTGAAGGGAAGGCCCAGCAGATTAAGAAATTCAGAGAGGGTGGACTGAAAAAAGTTGTATTTATCCAGTACCTGGTTGGCTTTTTCCTGATAGGTGCGCATCAGGCCCAGTTGCGGGATCTGGAAGAATTGTTTGAATTCTTTTTCGTAGATATCAGTCCATATGCGGAAGATGTTTTCATCAACATCCTGGAAATCGTAGGCCTTTGCAGAGACACCCACCCGGCCGAGACTATCACTTATATTCTGCTGCATTTTCACATAACTTCCCAGGGAGGTCTGCGCCAGGTGAAGTAACATCTCCGGCATGGCACCGCTGCCTTTAAGAAGCGAGGAGATGGATTCCGGCTTCGCCATGGCACCGGCTATGGCGTGCCAATTTTTCAAGGCCGCATCCATGGTCGCCTGAGCTTTGGGATTAGCGCTATTGCCGCCAAGGGTCCATGGCTGCTGCTGCGCCTGACTGAGCCATTGACTAGCCAGGTTTCCCCAAAACTCGCCCATATATTTTGCCCAGGCGTCGTCCTTTGATGTCGTTCCAAATGGATCTTCTTTCTTTTCGCTCATGGAAGGCCTTTTAGTGACTTAGAAATAATTTTATTGTGCGGTTTACAAGCTAATTATTTCGTGAAGGAACTTATACCCCTCAAGGGGGTACTGAACAGAGCCCCGCAAAGGTTTTTGGCGGGGTTACTCTCCAGTGTCTGCATTTCCAGCTGCGTTTACATCCGGCTCTTGGCAGCCTTTTAGTACGATCGAAATATTTTCATCAAGTTTAAGTCTTGTCTTTACCTGCCTTACTGATATTTTCCATCATCGCATGGAACTGGCTGCTTTGCTCTTCGAAAGTACCTTTAAAAATCTCAAAGAGTTCGGCATGCCCTCGTCCCTCCTGGTTCAGCAGACCTCGCAACTGGGCAATGGTGGCTTGCTGCTGCTCTACTTTTTTTTCAAGTGCTGCACACTTATCAACCATTTTCTGGTGCTCGGCCTGAGTCACCCACCCCCATTGCTCGGCAAGCTGAGTAAACGTCTGCTGAAAATCGGCGATGGCCTTCTGCCAGGTCTTGGCATCCAGTGCACCGCCCGGTTCGGGCGTATTCAGACCATAACAGCGTCGAAAAAGTGATGCCAAGTCATCCGTACCGGAGAACCCCTGCTTCATCCAGGTTGACATATCTTCCATCTGTTTTTGACCCTGGGCTACATTAGTGAAGTAGTTGCCCCAGAATTCATAAAATTGTCTGTTCATCAGTTCACATCACCTTTATGGACATTCTGGCCATGGAGCAGAGATTAAAGCCAAACGGGCTTACGGCTTATTTCCACGCTTCTTGGGCTCCGGAGCAGGACTGGGCACACTTGGCTTATCTGCCTTTTGCGGAGCGGTCTTCGTCGTGGCTGCGTTGTTCAATTTAACGGGATTCTTTGCGCCTGTCGGCACCTTTTTACTTTTAACTGCGCTCTCACCCGGATTCTTTCGGGGGGGTGCTTTAGGGACTGGGGATGATTGTTTGACCGGCGTTTGCGCATCAGTCCGAACATTTGTCTTAACTGGTGCAGTCGGTGTCGATCTGGATTCTTTGGACGCGTCGCCTGCCGCTTTATTGAGGGCAGCATCCATATCCATATGAAAGAGAACCGGTCCACGATAGTTGCCGTCACCAAACCGCTTGTGCAGTGCGCAGGCAGAATCAGGAGAGGACCAGGAGGTGGCAATAGCCACGTGCCCCTTGGGAAAAGGTGTTACTTCAGCGTCAATAAAGTCAAGGGGGGCCAGGGCCGTTTCCTTTTCGACCAGATCATCGCCAGTGCCATAACAAATCAGCCACGGGATTTTCTTCTCTTTCAATCTTTTTAAATTTAATTTTTTGCCAAACAACTCTACCGGCAATGTACCGTCCTCGGTGATCGGCTCATTATAGGAGGCAAAGCTCATACGGGTGATCTCCAAAGGCAGGTCGTAGCGCTCGTTCTGGAGCCAATAATTCAAGGCAGCAGCTGTTTTACTGATCTTGTATTCCCCTTCTTTTTGGCGGGCAAACATTGCTAAATCGCGGGAA
>JBBRDD010000292.1:0-5258 GCA_038204235.1 Desulfobulbales bacterium | reverse complement strand
TTGCGAAAATTTCCGGGCGTCATCATGTACGAGCTTTTGCAGTGCTGCGACAACGCCGTTGGTATCAATAAGGGTTCCATATACATCAAAAGCTAAAGTCGTTTGCATAATTGACATCCTCCAGCCAGTTAGACTTTATGGATACTGAATGTTTTACAAAATACGCTCGTGAACGCTGCTCACGTAACATCATGTGTACTTTTTTCAGTCTTGCACCAAAGAAATACCTGAATATTTTCTGTTTGTGACGAAAAAAACGAAAAACCAGGAAATATTGAACGATTTGGCTAAACGCCATTAAGAAAGTCAATTGACAGCTACAGGCCTTTATTTCCTCGGACAGGTAAAGATCCAGGGTTGCGGTGAAACCCCGGAGTATACTGATGAAAATAAATCAATCTACTGAAGCTCTCATACCAAAGAGGTCTTCACTTTAAAAGAAGTTGCAGAAGATATCTGTAGCAACTATTACATTGTTCAAAATAATTCAAATGTTAGAGTCGGTATACTGGATTGAAGACTGCATACTTCTTAGTGTTACAGCTGGTTTGTTTATCGGTGACCCAACCATCCAGACCATGTTTTATTACATAGGCGTATGCGCTAGCCTCTGAATAGCGAAGCAGGGGGAACTGTAATGACGACATATACGATTCACCCGATTGTCCTGGGTACAAAGGTGTTCGACAAAAGCATGATGACCTATCAGCATGGGGCTGGAGAGAGCTATACCATTCCTATCTACAGCTGGTACATCAAAGGCGGAGATCAGCATATTCTTGTGGATACTGGCGAGATAAGCCCTATCCAGTCTGAATCCCGGCATAAGGCCATCGGTGGCAAGATCTATACCTTTGAAGAGGGACTGGCCCGATTTGACCTTACCCCGAAGGACATAGATATTGTCATCCACACCCACCTCCATAATGATCATTGTGAAAATGATTATAAATGCACCAATGCCAGGTTTTATGTTCATGAGCTTGAACTGAAGCGAATTCACAATCCGCATCCCCTGGATTTCCGCTATCTGGAAGATTATATAGAAGAAGTTGAACAAAACGGTCAAATCCAGGTTATGACCGGGGATACTCAAGTGGTAACGGGGATCACCTGCTTGCATACCCCGGCCCATACCGATTGCGGCATGAGTGTGGTTATCGACACAGTGAAGGGCAAGGCGGTAATTACTGGCTTTTGTGTTATCCGGGAAAATTTTGAACCGCCCAGGGAGGTCCAGGCCATGGAGATGGACGTAATTCCCCCGGGCACTCTGGTCAACGCCTTTGAGGCTTACGATATCATTTTGAAAGTAAAGGAAATAGCAGACATCCTCCTGCCTTTGCATGAGCCATCCTTTGCCGCCGTTGACTCTATCCCCTGAGTTGCCTGCAATTTTATCTTTTATCCAGTCATCCTTTGGTTTCTGGGACTATCACGAGGTCAAGAAAATCGGGCTGGCCCTTCAAAAACCAGCTGTTCCCATTAAGGCTCTGGAAGCATCCTTTAGCCATGTCTGCTTTCGGATTAACTTGACAAAAAGCGTATTCCAACCATATAGAATACGGTTGGAAATTTTTAACGGCTGCAGTAAAAGCCGATTCAAGAACGGATGGAAAAATGCAAAACTGGATCATTCAAAGAAAATTTATCATGGGTTTACAGTCGGTTATAATTCTAATATGCATCCTGTTGTCCGGGGTGTTTACCCCCAGAGAAACTTTGGCGGAGCTCAATAAGGACCAGGCAAAGCTTCAGGTATTGCAATCCTTAAACCTGATTGCGGTCTCTTTGACTCATATTATTACGTATAATGACAAGGTGGTTCTTGACCAGGAATACAATACCATCATCAACAACTTGAATTTGAGCAATATTCCTGACGCCGATATCATCACATTGCTGCAGGAACTCATGGATCTACTCACAAGTTCGAAAATTCGAGATCATGACAGGGAGTATATCCTGACCCGCTTTGATAAAAATATCCAAAACGAGCTTAAAAATAGAGTGAGGTCGCGCATTTTCGATACTGACCTGGTTCTCAACCCTTATGCGGGTATTTTAACTGCGGTACTTCGCACAGGGTCATTTTATTTCAATTACCGAGCCCAAATGGATACATATGCCAAAGAGAAAGTGGAAGGAAAATGGGCAATTGAAGCAAAAACCATGGAAGGGCTCAACAATTTTTACAAAAAGCTGCTGAAATATTCCTGGGATTTGATGCGGCGATATAATTTACCTGATGAATGGAGATTGAATGAAAAACAGCTCAGCGATTACACTGATATTTTGAAGGAACCCGACCTTGACCGGCGGTATCGCAAACTGGAGCGAATTGAAAACAGTTTCCAGAAATTCCCGCCCTACTGGTATTACCGCGGTCAAGCTGCCCAGGAAATTGGTAAAAATGAGGCAGCGCTGGATTGCTTTAACAAATTTCAGCAAATCAATCAGAAGATCTTGAGAAAAGATCCTTATGCGGCCTCCGTTGCCATGTGCAAAACCATGTTGAAAGTGGAAGAGTCAGATCCTGGTGTGCTTAAAAAAGATTTGGATTTGATTTTAGCCAATTCAGAGGATGCCGATTGGGGAAATATCCTCTTTGTGGCCCTTCAGTATGAGCGTTTGGGAGATCCTGACACGGCTGGCAAGCTGATTCTGCGTAATCTGGATAACGGTCATATCGCATTTATCGATACTCCTGATATGATTCGGGCGGTCGGTCCGGCTCTGCTGCTGAATGCTCGACCGGATGTTTTCAATCGCATCATGGATATGGTAATGAAAAACAACAAGGTGAATAATTACGATATGCTATGGCTCTATGGGAAAATTCGAAACAGTGATATCCTAAAAAAAATACAACCTGAATTTGACCGCGTGTTGTTGCAGGTTGCGGATAAGTCCCTTCTCAACCCCCTCAATGTTTTTAAGGGCGACAATATCACACTTTTTTTACCTACGCGCTGGATGACTGAAAATGCCCTGGTGACGTTGCGTTTAAAGGATGAGGCCGGGGAAAAAGATTTCTTTCCTGCCGATGCGACCGTGATGCCTGACCTTCCGGAAATGACTGTACTGACCTTTAAAGATGTATTGCCGATCTCATCTTTTATAAAGAAAAAACGTTCTGCGGAGATCTCCATTTCTCTTATGCGCGAAAAACTTGCAGCGGATAAAACCGCAAAAAAAGACTATGATATAGAAATGATCTTTAAATCCGAAATCATTCGCTCCGACGAGCAATTAGCCAAAACGATAAAATATACCAATGATCTCTACCAGGTTGGCACACCAAACCTCAAAGCTGAAAAAGAGAAGACGGATTCAGACGATTTGACAATTTGGTTCAATAAAGAAAAAATCATCCTGAACGGAGAGGCTTTCGGATGGAACGACAACGGTGTCACCGAAGCCAACACCAAAACCAACACCAAAGTCAATCTGCCGAGTTCTTCACCCCGGTTGCCCCCTCCTCAGGTAATAGAGGATGACATCCCTCCTCCTTTGCCAAATGATATACCTCCCCCTACACCCGCCCTGCGATGAAATATAAACACCGGCAACAGATGAAAGGTGAAAAGAATTTCAGCCATTTTCGCCGCATCTTTCTTGTATAGAAATGACATTGCTTTAATGACTGAATTACACATGAGTGATTTCGCAATATCAAGGAGGCTACTGATTGCCATGTACCCGCTTCGCATTCTGACCACCTGCTGCTCTTACAGTCTCTAAGGGAGAATAAATAAAAGCAGTAAAGCCGTCGATTGGCGTACGCCGCTTCCTTCGTTATTGACCACGGTTTGCCTGCCATGTCAGCAAGGCGGCACCAAACGCACCGATGGCCTGGGGATCGTCCGGAATGAACACCCGGCACCTGAGTTTTTCGGCCAACGACCTGACAATGCAAGGATTTTTAGCGACACCTCCGGTAAATACGAAATCGCCTTTCCCTGCGACCCGGTTGACCATTGCCGCAGCCCTGCGGACAACGCTTTCATGGAGTCCCCGGGCAATTTCACGCCTGCTCTCCCCTTTGGCGATGAGCGATGTCACCTCCGATTCCGCAAACACCGTACACATGGAGGAAATGTTGAGATTTGTCTCAGCCAGCATCGCCTCGGGACCGAATTCATCAATCTCATAGCCCAAACTACTGGCCATAATTTCCAGGAATTTTCCGGTCCCTGCAGCACAACGGTCGTTCATTTCAAACTTTTTCACTCTTCCGTTATTGAGCAGCGACATCGCCTTGCTGTCCTGCCCGCCAATATCGAGAACTCCGAAAACTTGGGGAAACAGAGCCCAGGCCCCCGTTGCATGTGCCTTGATCTCTGTAACAGTAGGCGAATCGAAGGCAATTTCAAAAAGATTCCTGCCGTAGCCAGTGGCTGTTATATGATCGAACGTCACCTCACCTAACAGCTTCCTGGCCTGAACTATAGGATCGAAACCAGTATCGGCCCGAAGACTTTCCTGGAGCACGCCCCGGTCATCCACAACCACCAGTTCTATGGTCCGGGAACCAATGTCAATGCCTGCATATCGCATAATCGATCACTCCGATTTTTATCTCAGCTGCTCAATAAACGCTTCGACTCGAGTCTTCAACTGCCCGACATCCTCCATCGAATAGTCGGTGTCTATTCGCAGACAGGGTATGCCGTCCTTCTCGAGACCATTTTCAACGGGGATGGACTCCATGAGGTAGGGCTGGCAGAACTGCAGTCCGTAATGGATAACGCCGTCGGCTTTGTATGCTGCAGCCATTTCCTTGATATGATCCAGTCGATCCGAATTAGGGGTAAATATGGCACAATCTACCTTGAAATAGCGATCGACCAGGCTTTCCATCATTTCATCTATCGTACTGCCGGACTCACTCGTAAGATTGCGGGTACCGCGCTCCCCGACACAGGACTCCTCCCCGACAATGACCGCCCCTGAGGTTTCTATAATCATCGGCAGTTTCCAGTTCGGCACCGCCTGTGGGCATCCGGAAATAAGGATGCGCGGCGTATGTTCCGGAAAAGCTCCCTGACGGGCTTCAACCCTCTGCTCCAATTCGTCGCAGATCTTGTTGACGGATTCTGTAAAGCGGGCTGGATTGTCATAAAAAAAGACCTGGTTGGCAAGCAGCGCATCCAGTCCTGAAATGGGGGCGGGGTCGGCTTTGCGAAGGGCAGAGAGACGATGAATCGCAGCCCGCTTGGCATTGACTGTCTGTATCCCCTGTTTGAGGCTTTCAG
>JBBRDD010000291.1:0-5278 GCA_038204235.1 Desulfobulbales bacterium | reverse complement strand
GGCAACAAATTTGTCAGGCTCCGCCGAAGAAACCCAGGTCAAATTGAACCGATCGGCCTCGTAGCCAAAATCTTCCAACAGTTCGACAATCATGTTGGACCGGGTCATTGCTTTATAATTACCATCCAGGTAATGACATTCGCCAAGGTGTCAGCCAAGGACCATGACCCCGTCTGCGCCCTGGGATAATGCATCCATAACAAATTCCGGATGGACCATCCCTGAGCACATTACGCGAATTATCCGCACGTTATGCGGATACTGCATCCTGGCCGTTCCCGCCAGATCAGCTGCGGCATAGGAGCACCAGTTGCAGCAGAAGGCAACAATTTTAGGCTCAAAACTCATGTTACGAACTCCTTCTCACTTTAAAATTGATGGCGTCGTAAAAATTCTTCATCTGCTTCGTTGCTACAAAATTTCAACCATTTCGGCGTACTAAAGTACGTCGTAATGGTTGAAATTTTGCGCGCCTCGCATCTGAAGTTTTTTACTTACCCATCTGAATTGTAACTTTATACGATATTATCAAAATTTATACCGCGAGCGCCGCTTGAATCTGGGCGCTGATCTGTTTCATGGTAAATCCGGCGACATACACACCTCGCTTGGGACAGGTACCCTGACACAGCCCGCAGCCTTTGCACTGTGCCTTGTTGACGACGATCGTTTTGCCGGCAACTCCGCCCGCTTTGCCCGGTTTTTCTACCAGGGTAATGGCGTTGTACGGGCAGACATCGACACAGAGGGCGCAGCCGTCGCAATAGTCCTCATCCACGGTCGCTTTCACTGCATCGAGCGAGATATGGGTCTTGGACAATAACGTTGCGGCTCTTGCCGACGCGGCCAGGGCCTGGGCAATGGACTCCTCAACCGGTTTCGGATAGTGGGCAAGTCCGGCCACAAACATACCGTCGGTCGAAAAATCAACCGGCCGAAGTTTGGCGTGGGCCTCCTGGAAAAATCCCTGTTTATCGACGGGAACCTTGTATAATTTACCGAGCTCCGCAGCATCGCCTTGCGGTCGAATTGCAGTGGCCAGAATGACCATGTCCGCTTCAATCTTCAGGGGCCGATGCAGCACATGATCCCAGACCTCAACATCGATGACCGAACCATTCTGCGTCACCTTTGGTTTTCCGTGCAGCTCGTAATTGATAAAAATGACGCCGAGCTTTCTTGCCTGTTTATACAGGGCCTCCCGCTGACCATAGGTGCGCATATCCCGATAGAGGATATAGACATTGCGTTCGGGATTTTCTTTCTTAAGGGCGATCGCCGACTGTACCGAATGGGTACAACAGACTTTGGAACAGTACATATTGCCTTCTTCTCTGGAACCTACACACTGAATGAAGACAAATCGTCTGGCTTTTTTCACATGCTGTTCTTTCAGCTCAAAAAGCTTATCGAACTGGACCGAGGTAACAACTCCGGTTATCGAGTCAAAGTTGTATTCGGTCGGGATATAGGCATCTCCACCGGTAGCGACAATGCCGGCACCATGCTCAATAACCATCGTCACCCCGTCTCGATCGGTGATGGTCGAGCTGAAATTACCGACAAAGCCATCCACTTTGGTCACTGAAGCCCCTTTGTGAATGGTGATTTTGTCATTGCCCGTCACTTTATCAATCAGTTTAGCCAACTGGGACGGAACATGCTCACCGGCCCAGGTGTGTTTGAGATTGAGTGCATTGCCGCCAAGGATATCGGTCCTTTCTACCAGATGAACAGCAAAACCCTGTTCGGCAAGATTGAGAGCCGCGGTCATGCCGGCGACACCACCGCCGATAACCAGACCTTTCTGGGTAATCGGCACGGAAAAAGGCTTGAGGGAATCGCCAAAGGTCACCTTGGCGGCAGCCATACGAACCAGATCTTTCGCTTTCGCCGTAGCCGCCTTGGGATCCTTGGTATGCACCCAGGAGTTGTGATTGCGGATATTGGCCATCTCCACCAGGTATTCGTTGAGTCCGGCGGCCTTCAGCGTCTCGCGAAACAATGGTTCATGGGTACGCGGGGTACAGGCGGCAATGACAATCCGGTTCAGGTTCTGTTCCCGGATACGCTTGGTAATCATCTCCTGAGTATCCTGGGAACAGGAGAAGAGATTGCGCTCCACATAGACCACATCGGGCAGCGTCGCCGCATATTCCTCAACCGCCTTGACATCAACGGTCCCGGCAATATTTGATCCGCAATGGCAGACAAAGACTCCGATGCGCGGCTCCTCCCGGGAGACATCTTTTTCCTGGGGGAAAGTGGCTTCGGTGGTCAGCTCGAACCTGGCGGGTGCCAGCAGATCGGCGACTGCCGCGGCGGCGGCTGATCCCTCAACAACCGATTGGGGAATATCTTTTGGCCCGGCGATTGCCCCGCAGGTGAAAATACCTTCGCGCGAGGTCTGGACCGGAGCAAAATCGGAGGTGGCGGCAAAATTATCGGCAGTCAGTTTGATTCCCGCGGTGTGCGCCAGCTCCAGTACATGTTTTGGTGTCTGCAAACCGACCGAGAGCACCACCATGTCATAGAATTCTTCCAGCTGACGCCCATGTTCATTGACATAGCTGAGCCGGAGATCGCCACCCGAACCATCGGGCTCGACCCCGTTGACACGGCAACGGACAAAGCGCACTCCGGAATCTTCTTTAGCCCGCTCCATATACAGATCGAACTCCTTGCCATGGGTCCGCATATCCATATAAAAGATAGTCGTCTGCAGGCCAGGCACATGATCTTTGGCAATGACCGCTTCTTTTATTGCATACATGCAGCATACGGAGGAACAATAGCCATTGCCGCAGAGATTCTCGTCTCTTGAACCGACGCATTGCAGGAAGGCGACCTTAGTCACCGGCTTTTTGTCCGATGGCCGAATAAGATGACCTTCGGTGGGGCCGGATGCAGCAAGGTACCTTTCCAGCTGCAGCGAGGTGATCACATTGGGATAGACACCAAAACCCCAGACACCGGCATCCGTCGGGTCATAGGCCTCAAAACCCGGAGCGAGCACCACTGCGCCGACATTGAGCTCGTGGATTTTTTCCGTATCGTTGAAATTAATCGCTCCGGCGTCACATACTTTCTCACAAAAACCGCAGGCACCAGGCTTTTGCAGACGAATACAGGCATCAGCGTCAATCTGATACTTCAACGGCACCGCCTGGGCATATTTGACATAAATCGCCTTGCGCTTACCGGTGGCAGCATCATATTCACTGTCTACTTTTTTCGGGCATTTTTCGGTACACTTGCCGCAGGCGATACATTTTTCGACATCGACATAACGCGGAGCTTCTTTGACTGTTACTTTAAAATCCCCGGCGATACCATCTATCCTGGTAACCTCGCTGAGAGTCATCAATTTAATGTTTAAGTGCCGACCGCACTCAACCAATTTTGGCGCGATGATTCACATCGAACAGTCATTGGTCGGGAACGTTTTGTCCAACTGGGCCATGGCACCACCGATGGCTCCGGATTTTTCGACCAGGTAAACATAATATCCGGAATCTGCGAGATCCAGGGCCGCCTGCATTCCGGTGACCCCACCGCCAACAATCAGTACCGACCCAACTTTTTTTGTATCCAGCATCACAGCTGTCTCCTCTCGATTTTTCATATCAGTAATATCCCAATCGCTTACAGCGCTTCAGGATATTTCATTTTTATTCGTCCCGGTGCACTCTCAGGCCTTCATCCCGCGAAAAGAGCGGGAGAGTTCCTTTACGCCTTTATTTTCTTAAAAGAACAAAGAAAATAAAGGCGAAGTCACTAGTTTTTGCCCGGCATAATCAATGCATCGGCAACAAGCTCCCAGATGTACTTGACCTCAATGCCCAAATCATATTCCTTGTTAAGCGATTTCATGATCTGATCCCGGCAGTTATGACAGGGGGCAACAACCAGCTCAGCGCCCGATTCTGTAATCTGTCGGGCCTTGATCCGACCATAGAAGACCCTTTCGTCGCCGTAGGGCATCGCCCAGGCACCGCCACCAGCGCCACAGCAATAGGCGCCATTTCGGTTAGGGTAGAGTTCGCGCAGATCGTCACAACAGGCTCTTGTTACCGCCCGACCTTCTTCAAAATACGCCTGACCGAAGGCTTTCAGGGATTTGCGGCCATAGTTGCATGGATCGTGATACGTGACAGCCATCTTATGGACCGACTTATCCAGCTGGATTTTTCCTTGTTCAATATATTCGAGCAGCAGATCAAAGACGGTGACGATCTTGAACTCTTTGAGTGCTTCGGGATACCATTTGTTCAACCCGGACCGGGTTGCAAAGTAGGCGTGGCCTCACTCGGGAAGGAGTAAAACCTGACAGTTCAGTCGGCGCATGTTATCGACAATGCGGCCGACAATCGTTTTCATTGATTCATCATCCCCGGAAAACAGGCCCCAGTTGACGCCTTCCCAGTTCTCCGAAGAGATAGTCCAGGACTCGCCGGCGGCATAAAAAATTTTCCACCACCATTTCATATCGTCCGGCTCGGCAAAAGGCTCTTTCGAGTTTACCGTCACCAACACTCGCGCGCCATGAACATCGATGGGTGTTTTAAAACCGGGACAACAGTCCGCCGCCAGTTCTTCGCCAAGGTCTTCGCAGAGAAAAATAAAATCGTCTTTAGGGATGCCGAGGTTGTTGCCCCGTTCAAGGCACATGGTGACGCCTTTATGAATAGGACCTGGAACTTCCGATCGTTTTCTGGTCCCTCTTATTTTGCGCATCAGGGCAACTATCTGGATATTAGCCGGACATGCCTCCTCGCACTTGCCACACATGGTGCACTTCCATGGCCAGCTTGATGCGACCAGCTCTTTATCCATCCCGAGAACCGCCATCCGCACAATCTTGCGTGGGTCAAGACCATCAACACCTGATATTGGACAGGCGCTGGCGCAGGTCCCGCAGGTAAGGCAGGAATCGCCCCAGGAAGGATCAACGGCAATCTCACTCTTTATGCCATTTATAAGCAGGGGCTCTCTGTCTGTCTCTTCAAGAGCGCCGAGGGCCTTTGCACTGACATGATTGGATGGATGGACATGGGGTTCACGGCCAAATTTTTCGCAGAGTCTCTGGTAATCATGAAATTTCATAAGATACTTGCGACCGGGGCCTTCTTTGGCGGCAAGAGTCCCGGCATTGATCCAGTTCCTTATGGTATTTCGATGAACCCCAAATTCTTCTGCAAGCTCGCTGACTTTAAATTCATACATCATAAAAGGTCACCTCGTTTGACATTAAGAGAAAGAATTTGTGATATTTTTT
>JBBRDD010000290.1:0-5317 GCA_038204235.1 Desulfobulbales bacterium | reverse complement strand
TCCGGTGGCTATCACCGCTAACACGACCTATGTGGCTTCCTATCACACCAATGTCGGGCGATATTCGGTTGACGTCAACTATTTTGCCGGATCCGGTTTTACCAACTCGCCTCTGCGGACCTTAGGTGACGGCGAAAATGGTGGCAATGGAGTCTATCTCTATGGTGCGGGCGGATTTCCCAATCAGACGTATAATGCCTCTAATTACTGGGTGGACGTACTATTCACCCCAACAGCAGGTGGCACGGTGGATGTGCCAGCACCGACAATATGGCGAATTTACACAAGATAGAAGAGGAAAATAGAGGGACTGTTTTTACAACAAACGAGTGTAGAAACGGTCCCTGTTCCTTGAGTACCATTTGGTAATCATACGTCGTACTGAATGATTTTCGTTTGATCTCCACAGCCCTTCCCTGCCGGGAAGGGCTGATTTTATTTTAAAGCTACTCCATCTCTTTTTTTTGCTACCATTGTCTCTCTGATATCACATAAGTTCCTCACACCACGCAATCCCGATCATTTCTTGCCTTTAATGCGATCACATGATAACCTGTATTACATTTTTTGACCGTGTGTTCCTGGCTGGAAAATCTCTTTCTTGGGTTCGCGATAAAACAGTTTTTCCGCAAAGAAAAGTGTTCCTTTCGGGATCCGTTGCGAAACACCTCATCCGTTTTTATTGTTTCGTTGCGGTCTCCTTATGCTGATTCGGCAACTCTCTGGCACAATTGCTTGGCAACCGGCAGTTTAAGAATGCAGTCGGGGGCTGGCGATATATGCTCACAATGTTACTACAAAATATGGCAGTGAATCATGTTGTGATAGAGTGCAGGGAGTGAAGCTGCAGTACAACATCATGGTTTAAATACTGAACGTGAATATTGCTGAATAGCGATAGTTGACTGGGTGGTTTGAGAATGAAGCATATTGTTAAAAATTGCCTCACTATAGATGTTGAAGATTATTTTCAGGTAAACGCTTTCGCAGCTCAGGTTCACCATGATCAGTGGAAGTCTTTTCCTCTGAGGGTTGATCAGAACACAGGCCGTATCCTTGACATTCTGGATCGGTATAACATCAAGGCAACTTTTTTTGTCCTGGGCTGGGTTGCTGAACAATCGCCTTCGCTGGTGCGCGAAATTCACCGACGCGGTCACGAAATTGCCTGCCATGGTTTTTGGCACGAACTGGTTTACAAAATAGGTCCAGATCGTTTTCGGGAGGATATCCGCAGCTCAAAGATGCTACTTGAAGATCAAATCGGCGAACAAGTCCATGGTTACCGGGCGCCTAGTTATTCCATCACCAATCAATCAATATGGGCGCTGGATATTCTCGTTGAGGAAGGATTTACTTATGATTCAAGTATCTTTCCTATTATGCATGACACCTATGGTATCCCGGATGCAAAACGTTTTCCGCATACAATTGAGACAGGTGCCGGTCCGTTAATGGAGTTTCCGCTGACTACCCTCGCTCTTAATCTGGGCTGGAAAAAGATACATCTGCCGATTGCGGGGGGAGGGTATCTCAGGCTTTTGCCAGCAGGCGTTATCCGCTCCGGAATTACGTCAATTAATACTCGAGAGCAGCAACCTGCCGTACTCTATTTCCACCCGTGGGAGATTGATCCAGACCAACCGCGTATCAAGGCCGGCATGAAGTCGCGTTTTCGACATTATCTGAATCTTCGCGGGACTGAAGGTAAGCTGGAGTATCTATTTAAAAAATTGAATTTCTCTTCCATGCGCGAAGTGTTGTCAGAACTTGGTTAAGCCTGTGAATGAAAATCAGCATATTGCCAATACAGCTTTTACTATAGAATCTAATTGTTCTGACCGGGAATTATGGGACTCTTATATACAAGCCCACCCTTCATCCAGTAATTATCATAAATACGGCTGGCGAGAGGTGGTTGAGAGAAGTTTTGGTCATCAGTGTTTTTATCTGGCTGCCAAAAATAATACCGGAAAAATTGTCGGAGTATTGCCACTCGTTCTCATGCAGAGCAAGATATTTGGGCGATTTCTTATTTCCCTTCCTTTTTTTAACTATGGTGGTCTGCTTTGTGATCGACAGGAAGTCGGAGACGCACTCCTTGTCGAGGCGTCGAATTTGCAAAAGGCTCAAGGCGCAGAATATACTGAGTTGAGGCATACGGAGCAATGGCCGGGATATTTGCCGAATAAACAGTATAAAGTCGCTATGGTGCTTGATCTTGCCGGGGACAAAGATATTCAGTGGACGGAGTTTCCTCCCAAGCTGCGCAATCAAATTCGCAAGGCAGAGAAAAGCGGCTTAGTAGTGAGAGAAGGTGGCAAGGACTTGCTGACTGATTTCTATACTGTCTTCGTTCGCAACATGAGAGACCTTGGGACTCCGGTATATGGTCAAAATTTTTTCAGAAGAGTACTTGAGGTCTTCCCGGATTATACTCGCATCATTGCTGTGTATCTTGAGGGAAAACCTGTGGCCGCCGGATTAGTAAGCCACTTTCGTGATACGTTGGAAATCCCCTGGGCGTCTTCTATTCGTGACTACAATACGCTCTGCCCCAATAATCTTCTTTACTGGACCGCCTTGCAATTTGCACTGTCGCAGGGGTGTAAGCGATTTGACTTTGGCCGGTCTACACCCGGTGAGGGAACGTACAAGTTCAAAAAACAATGGGGCGCAAAGCCAATTCAGTTGAACTGGCAATATCTTTTACCGGAGGGCGCTTCATTGCCGGAATTGAATACGAAAAATCCTAAGTTCGAATTGGCCATCAAAATCTGGCAGAAGCTGCCATTGTCGGTAACCAGAATTTTTGGACCGCAAATCGTGAAGAATATTCCGTGACTGTGCGCATAGGAAGAACACTACCGCCAGCCCTGGCCCCCATCCACTTCAAGAACATTGTAAACGGTATTCTCGCGATGTTCTCGGGTGACAAGTCCACAAGGACTTTTGCCGATCAGTTAAAGAAACATTTCAATGTTCAATACTGTTATTTGCTCTCCTCCGGCAAAGCGTCTCTTACTCTCATCCTTCAAGCGCTTAAAGAGTTGTATCCGGACAAAGATGAGGTCCTGATACCCGCCTTTACATGCTATTCGGTTCCGGCCTCCATTGTTCGCGCAGGTTTGAAAATCAGAATATGTGATATCGAGCCTGAAACGTTGGATTTCGACTATGATGAGCTTGCCGGACATTTGTCGTCCCCGCGCTTGTTGTGCGTGATTCCTACCCACCTGTTCGGAGTAACTGCGGATATTCCCAGGGTCCGCGAGATGGTTGGTGATCGCGATATAACCATTGTCGAGGACGCTGCCCAGGCGATGGGTGGTGAACATTCCGCGGGGATGGTTGGCACCTTGGGCGATGTGGGCTTTTTTAGTCTTGAAAGAGGCAAAGCCTTCTCGACTGTTGAAGGTGGAATAATAATTACCAACTCGGCAGAAATAGGAAATGCCCTGGAGCGGCTGTCTGATAAAATACCAGCGTATAGCCCAAAGGAAAAGATCGTACTGGTTATATACGCAGCCGCCTTATCAGTGCTTTCTCGACCGTGGCTGTATTGGTTTCCCAGATCGTTGCCATTTATTGGCTTGGGCGAAACAATCTTTGCTCCAGATTTTCTGATTAAACGCATGTCCACCTTTCAGGCAGGTATGGCAACGGGGTGGCAGGATCGTCTCAGCGACATTATAAAAAGCCGCAAAAAAAACGCCGGATTTTTATCCAGCTCGGGAGTAAAAGTATCTGGCGGCTCCAAAGTGCTCTTGTCTGGCATGATCAGATATCCAGTTCTTTTTCCGAACAAATCAGTAAAAATGGCTGCCTTGCGCAAAAGCAACGGGCTTGGATTAGGTGGTGCGGATGTTTACCCAAGCACGGTGGATTTCATTGGTGAACTAAGGGGTTGTCTCGTGGGTGGAAGTTCTGTGAAGGCCCAATCGATCGTAGAGCGAATGGTTACGTTTCCCATACATCCCTATGTTAATGAAGCAGATTTGAAAATAATTACGGAATTGATTGAGGAATCAGCTGCCAGTTCACCGAGGGCAAAAGAGAGCAGGTAGCCTGCAAAAGTAAGAATCCACGGATATCATTCAAGGAAATATCAGGCAGAAACAAGATGGAGTTGGTCTCGCTGATTCTGTCTGGGGGGAGTGGTCATCGCGGGCTACGTAGCTTGACATAAACAGGAAAAGAGATTGAGAGGAGATACGGCTTACTCTCAATTTTATATAAAATTGCACTGACACCCGAGTACTTGTTTTGCACACGGATGTCAGTGAATTTAGCTCTTGCTGTGGTAGCTATTTGGTACATTCGAATCTTACACCCTCAAGGAGGGTGTAAGATTCTTCCAACATATCACCTCTCGATGAATTTGGAGTTCCTGACTGTACTATTTTTTTAGTGCGGATCCTATGGTGAAGTAACCCACAACTTCAGTGGTATGATTTGTTTCTGAATCTTTTGACTGTTCTTCTTCAATTTTTATCTGGGCTGCAGTCTGTGACATCTTTTGAGTGCGTACTGCCGCGGTGTCACCACCATAGGTGGACTGCATA
The DNA here is from genome assembly GCA_038204235.1 of Desulfobulbales bacterium. GTDB lineage: Bacteria > Desulfobacterota > Desulfobulbia > Desulfobulbales > Desulfocapsaceae > Desulforhopalus_A. The sequence continues at coordinate 752 of JBBRDD010000290.1, read as the reverse complement.
CCGGCGAAAAAGAACGGCAGATCCGGAAATGCAGTCTGGAAAGAGAGATTGAACCAATTTTGATTGACGCTTCTGGTCGTTATGCCGGTTTCAAAAAGAAGTCCGTACGCTTCACACTGACCAGGTTCCCAGGCGATATAGCCGACGGTTTCAGCTTCAGGGTGTTTACTTTGGGTCGATTCCTGTTCTTGTATCTTATGACTAAATGAGAGTTTATCGACGTTTTGCACTCTGTTGGTTATCGCATCGGTTCCATTATCCGACATGACCTGGGTCAGAATAACCGGCGTGTCGTTATAGGTTTGTTTCAGGGTAACCTGCTTAAAGGAAGTGGCGCCGGTAAAACTGCCTGCTTCGACCTTGATTCCGTTGTCGAGGGTATATATTCCTTTTTCCAGTACAACATAGCTGACGGTTTCCGGTGCATGAGATCCGTCCAGGTAGTCCCACTCTTGAATGCGGATTTCAAAACCTTTCTTGTCGATGTTGCGAATGCGGACCAGGGCCGGATCGGTTCCGTTTACAGTAGGTGGACTGGCAACAACGATAGGTTCGCTGAAACTGTTCTTGAAGAGCACTTTGACCCATTCCTGATCGATGCTTACGGTGCCGACCTCTATGTTAAAGTTATTATTGGTAACAGCAGGCTGGCACTCAATGGTCTTCGTTGTACTCGCTGTCGCACCTTTATCATCGGTTACCTGCAGAGAGACAGTATAGGTATCTGCATTCGTGTAAGAGTGCTGAACTGC
>JBBRDD010000289.1:0-5333 GCA_038204235.1 Desulfobulbales bacterium | reverse complement strand
TAACATACGAATAATAGTGATTTAGTGCATCGTTATAATGATTATTGTAACGATGCTATTTGTTTGCTGAAGTCAAATGCAATATACGCAACATCATGGACATACAATAGCCATCGTTACAATCTTCCGGGAATTCAGGATGCAACGCATGAGAACCAGTTCGCATTTATTCAGTCTCCTCCAGCCATTGGCTGAGCGGCAGGGGATATAGGGCACATTGTGCCGACAGGGTACTGTTGTGTCTGTTTACTATCTCATGACCTTGTTGAAAGATAGAAACTGGCCGGTCTGACGAGACAACCACCACAATAGTTTCGGCGTGCTGTGAAGTAAAACGCAGCGCCGAGTTGTATCGAGCCCCCCGTGCCCTGTCCTCGTTATCAACCCTGTGACCATCAAGCAGACAGGCAAATCCATAGAGATGCAGATCTGCGCGGATATGCAGGGCGCCATCAACTCTTGACAGTCCCGCCGCGAGGCGAAGTTTGTTGTGTTCCCGCAGGTTGACCGGTGGGGTTAAGATCTGCCCGGCAATCACGGTAGGTTTGGGCGCCAGATCGATAACAAAAGTGCAGCCGAACATATTGTCCTCGGCATTGTGGACCAGCGCAGCAATAATTTTAAACATATCGTTTCTGATTGTTGCGTCGATATTGTAATCGAGCAAGGCCTCTTCTACTTCAAAAAGCTTCGCCCGGTGTGTGTCGGAACTGTAGCTGCCATCCTGAAAACTGCAGATCACCTCATCCTTGACAAAGAGAAAACCCAGCTTGCCCTGAAAATCTGCGCTGATATGAAAAGGGCTAATATTACTTTCGGCGATGCCGAGGATGTTGACCCCATCGGAGATGAGCGTCCGATCGGAATGTTCTACTGCCTGGAGGAGTTTACGGACATGTTTGAAGTTGCTGAGCAGGGGCTGTTCGGTACTGAGGAAACGTGCCAGGAAATGGATGTCTTTCAGGAACCGCGGTTCGATAAATGTTAAGGAACCGTGGGGCCGTGCTCCTTCTTCGTTGGTTTTTGAGATGCCCAGAATTGCGTCGAGCATTGGGTAGATGTGGATCTGAACATCGAGACCAAGAATAAGCCCGGCTTCATCGACAATACAGTCATGGACGGCATGGGTGGAGTATTCGCGGAGAAAATTTCCCGAGATGCCGGTATACAGATTACAATCATTGGCCATGTCATGGGAAAATCTTAAAACTGCATGTTCCAGCCAGCATTCGGTCGGACAGAGGGAACAGATGTTCGGGTGATGCTCGGTAAACCACATTTGGTAGTACACTGAGCTGGAACTGCCGCCGTTGGAAACAAGCCCGTCCAGTTGCAGATTTGGCTGTGTTTCAATATGGTTGTATGCGCAATAGGGGCTCTGGCGGTCGATTGGCCTGCACCAGTCGTCATTGTCGATATAGAGAGCTTTCAGCTTTGGTTCATAGCCCCGCAGCAAACTTTGCGGATCACAGATAGACAGGGGATCAGTTGGTTTTAGAGCAAAAATTACGGCTGCGCGGCTGGCTCCGGAAAACAAGGTTAAACCGTCGCGTAAGCCACTCAGCGTCTCACTAATGCAACGATTAATAAAATAGCTTTTCTGCAACATTGTCACCTGGGCTTGAGCACGAGCATGTATTCAGCAAGTTGTAATAGCAACACTTTTTCCATTCTACCATAAACATCGCATGTTTCATAATTTTTAGATAACAGCTGGGAAGAGCTGCCAGGTACAGGCGTGGCAATTGATCAAGAAAAAATGTTTTGAAGTCAAAAAGATAACTCTGCAGCCGAAAATGCGTATTCGCCGTGGATGCAGAGTTATAACTTGCTAATGTCAGATCAGAAGCGATCTCTAAGCCGGTATTTGTAATGGGGCCGGTTGTTATTGTCACAGATGGTCGTTATGACTCGCTTGGTTCGGTTGTGGCCGTTTTTTATGGTAACAATTTTTCTGCAGTTATCTCGATACCCTCTATATGCAGGTTGGTGTCTTCTGTCATAACGGCGGTCACCATAACTTTTCGAATAGACGGTAGCCCGAGCCGGATGGTAGACTGGACCGTGCGGCCTCTGTATTGTATTGCCAATAAGAAGTCCGGCGACGCTGCCGACTGTTGCACCGATAAGAGTCGATTCAGCGTTGTGGCCGATCGCCTGGCCGACAATTGCGCCGGTACCTCCGCCCAGGATGAGCCCACCTACTCGTCTGTCACCGGCTTCAGCGTTGGTCAGCAGCACAGTTGACAGCGCCAGCATCGTTATTGTCATAAGCATCCGTTTCATAAGAATTCTCTTTTTACTTAAATTTTAGTATTTTACAGATTGTTTTCTTGTTTTTGGCAAGAAAATAATCTGACTCCAAGTACTTACCCCGGCTTTTTTCTTCCTGTTTACCGGGGTTGGGCTGTTGCCTGCCCGTTTGTTTATTTGTATTCGTGATCGAGAGCTTTTGCTAGCGGACATCAGGAGATATTGGGTTCCGGGACACCCGACGTCGCCCCGATTTATGGTCGAACTTTCTGGTTACTGATTGCCAATAGCAAAAAAGAGAGCGAAAGGGACCAGGGTGAAATGAAGAGAACCTTGGCGATGTGGGCAGGAAGTACTTTGGTAGAAGGGAAGAAATTAAAGGAAAATCTGTCAAGGCAGACTATGGTATCGTCGAAAATTCAATTGAGAGGGGGGCAGCAGTGCAGGCATTTTTGCAGGGTATGGGGGTCGGGGCCGGGCTGATCATAGCCATAGGGGCGCAAAACGTTTTTGTCTTGTCGCAGGGGATTAGAAAACAACATCACTGGCTCATCGCGGTGATCTGCAGCATGAGTGATGTGGTGCTTATTTTTGTCGGTGCAGCCGGGCTAGGGACAATTATTGCCGGAAATCACGTCTTGCAGACCGGGGCCGCCTGGTTGGGGGCCGCTTTTTTAGGGTGGTATGGTTTTCGGGCATTTCTGAGCATTTTCAGGGAGACATCGCTTAGGCAGATAAAACCGGGTGATTCGAGTCTGCGCACTGTTGTTCTCACAGCTCTGGCGCTTACTTTTCTCAATCCGCACGTGTATATAGACACAGTCCTGCTGCTTGGCAGTATCAGTGGCCAATATCAAGCAGGGGAGCGTTATCTCTTTGCCATGGGCGCGTCTGTGTCGTCAATCGTGTGGTTTTTTTCACTTTCTTTCGGTGGCTCACTTCTCGCGCCGGCATTTCAGAAGAGTATCTCCTGGAAAATCCTCAATGCCTTTGTTTGTGTGACGATGTGGTTTATCGCCGCGCAGCTGGCAATGATGGAGGTTTAGATCTGCCCCATCAATCGATAATTTTATAGGTAGCAGTAGCCACATCCCAGCGGTAGGCTGAGCCCAGCCAGATTTCTTCAATAAGATCGATATCGAGATCAATATCGGTAATTTCACCGTATTGCTCGTAAACCGCGAGAATCTCGTCGTCGCTGATGATGTTGTCTTTGTTGGTATCCGCCCAGTGATAGTGACTGATGACAATGCTGGTCGGACCGCTTGTCGGGGATTCAGATTCGTGGCTGATGGCGGCTGTCCCGCTGAATTCTGCCGTTTCCTGTTCTTTGCCGGATACGGAGACCATATAGGCGAAGTAAGCGTTGCTTTGAATTTTTTTCAGCCATTTAATTTGTTTATTTTTAAGGCCGCCGGTTGTCACCTTCGGTGAGGTTGCTTTTATGATGCCGTTGCCCGGAGGAGTTTCTTTTATAATCAGGGCAGTAGGATTGTCCGCCGCCCCGGTGACTTTAATAACCACCGGGAAGGGTTGGCCGGCAATACAGTGGGGGGGCAGGATTCTTTCAGCGGTTAAGTCGCCGGCTGTCTGGGATTGATAAAAATACCAGCTGAAGGCTATGACAATGAGCAAAAGGGTGCCGGACAGTATCAGCAGAGGCCATGTTTTAGCCGGTCTTTGGTGTGCGGATGGAAGGTCTGCCCCCTGCAGATTGTCTGAAGGAGGCGGTTGGGGAGACGTATTCTCTTCAGGCGTGTCATCAGGAAGATCTTCAAGAATGTCCTCAAGTTGAACATTGAGTGCTTCGGCCAGTTTCAGACCATTATCTCTCTTGATGCTGGGGTACCGTCGATTTTCCCATCTTGAGATTGTATCGGTGGTTACCTCTACCGCTGTTGCCAGATACAGTTGGGTGAGGCCCTGCTGCTCGCGCAGCAATTTTATTTTGGCCCCATCGATTTTAACCATGCTCATGGGGCCGGCAAAGGGATTATCTGTCATTTGTTCTCAAGAATTTTATAAGATTTGATTGTTTGGTTTGCACTGGTTATACCAAGTTACAGTTGCCCGTTAAAGAATAAACATCTTTAAGATGTACGTTTGGGTATGGGTGTTCTGGTAGACATCGCTCGACTTGCCCCTATGTCGGCCTAGGTTTTTCATCTGAAATGTTATATCTTTAGAAGGAAATTAGCAAACCCCGGTGAACGTGAAGGAAGGTGGAATTCTTTTTATTACCGTTTTGCGGGGTGAGAGATACTCAACAGTTTAACAGATGAGAAGGTGATACATATGAAAAAAGTGGTGATGTTGTTCTGCGTCTTGACAGCCATAGGGTTTGGTGCGGAGAGGCTACTGGCTGCGACAGGAAAATGCACGGTTGTCCGGGTCGATGGAACGCAAATGGTGATTGAGTGCAGTGAACAAAACAAAGGATTTGCCAAGGGCAATCAAATAAAAATCAAAACCGAAAAGAAAAAAGATGACCAGAATAAATAGTCACCTTAACCGGATTCAGGTGACTGGCACCTGCTCATGAACGGCTGTCTTTTCCAGGGTATCTCTTTTCGCTAAGGAACATAGCGCAGATACCGAGAGCCACACTCTACCAGTCGAAGCGAACTATATTATCGAGTGGTTCAGATTTAACAATTCGTACCTTGACAATCGTATCGGGCTTGATTTCTTTTGAGCCCGTTGCGGGAAGATCAAAATCCATAAGAATGTCCAGAAGCAACAGATTGACCCGTTTGGGACCGACCTGGATAACAAGGGCGTCGACATATTGTCCCTGCCGATCAGCCAGGTATTTAAGCAGCCAGTATCTCTGGCGCTGATGCCGGACATTGTTAGCAGTGGTTAATGTGCGGCTGAGGACTGAAGTAAAATCTTTGCACATTTCTTCAGTAAAACAGGGTTCCTGTCGCCTGACGATGCTGCTCAACTGATGCTGCATGACCAGATCAAGCAATCGCCTGATAGGTGAGGTGACCGTGGTATAGTGGGATACGCCAAGGCCGCTGTGGGGTTTGGCGACAGTTGACACTTCTCCCCTCGACATATTTTTGCGCTGGAGG
>JBBRDD010000288.1:0-5340 GCA_038204235.1 Desulfobulbales bacterium | reverse complement strand
TGTACACTCAGGAATGACACAGCTCCATGGCGCAAACACAAAAAAACTCGACTCCTAAACCTGGCCTCAAACAGGAAGCCCTTGCCGTACTCGGAATATTTGTTTCAATCTTTCTCTATCTCAGTCTTATTTCCTATTCGCTCCAGACCGACGGGAACTGGTGTGGCGAGACAGGAACCCTGATCGCCCGGGTACTAATTGGTTTCACCGGCTGGGGGGCATATCTTCTGCCTGCTCTTTTGTTTTTTTCTTCTTTTCTTTTTTTTAGTCCAAGGATGTCTTTCCAGCGTTTGCCGCAGGTGATTGCCGGCTTGACCGGGGCAATTATCTCCTTTTGCGGGCTGCTTTCTTCATTGACTATCAAGGATCCATCGTTTCTTGATGCAGGCGGGTTTTTAGGCCGAACCGGTTTTACGCTGTTGTCTTCTGTTGTCGGTCATGGCGGAACAGTGCTCGTCTTTATGATGGTTTTTCTCATTTCTCTGATGCTTTCCAGTCAGTTTTCTCCCTATCAGCTGATGGCTGCCATAAAACGGATGATCTGGCGGGCGATCAAACACATTTTTAGCCGGTCCGAAAAAGATCAGGTGAAAACCCGAGAAAGAAAACAACCAAAAAACGACCGATCATCAATGAAGATCCTCGAGAAACAAGACCAACCATTGCTTGCCCCCCAGGTTCTGCAGACGATTACGGTGCCGGAAGTTAAAGCGCCGACACGGGCAGCAAAAGAAGCTGATGCGGATGATGCCTTCGCTGCGAAGCCTATTGCCAGGGGGGACTGGAAGTTGCCGCCGCTGTCTCTTCTTAGTAAAAGCGACAAGGTGCATGAAAAAATTGATAATGAAGTGTATTACAAGCTCTCTAAGCAGTTGGAACAGAAATTGAAAAATTTCGGGGTTTCGGGAAAGGTTGTCGGTATCTCGCCAGGACCGGTAGTGACCACCTATGAATATTCTCCAGCTCCTGGGATAAAAATTAATAAAATTGCGGGATTGGCTGATGATCTCGCCCTGGGACTCAAGGCTCAGTCAGTTCGTGTAGTCGGTTCTGTTCCGGGGAAGGCAGCTCTTGGCATTGAGATTCCTAATGAAATTCGACAGATTGTTTATATCCGCGAGCTGATCGGCACTGAGAAATACCGGGCCAACTCACATAAACTGACGATCGCTCTCGGCCTTGATGTAATCGGTAACCTGGCCATGGCCAATCTGGCGAAAATGCCCCATCTCCTTATTGCCGGTGCCACTGGTGCAGGAAAGAGCGTCGGCATCAATACCATTATCGCTTCTATTTTATACAATGCCACGCCTCAGGAAGTACGCTTTTTGATGGTTGATCCAAAACGCATCGAGTTGTCCGGCTATGAAGGCATACCGCACCTGCTGCATCCGGTGGTTGTTGATCCTAAACTTGCATCAAGAGCTCTGAACTGGGCGGTAAGAGAGATGGAGCGCCGCTATCGGCTTCTGGAGGAGGCCCGGGTGAAAAGCTTCGATTCCTACAATGAAGTAAACGAAGAAAAACTACCCTATATAGTCGTGATTGTCGATGAACTTGCGGATCTGATGATGGTCGCCTCAAAAGACGTTGAAGCCGCAATAGCTCGTTTGGCCCAAATGGCGAGAGCTGCCGGTATTCATTTAATTCTTGCCACCCAGCGGCCATCAGTCGATGTCCTCACCGGTCTTATAAAGGCCAATTTCCCTACCCGAATTTCTTTTAAGGTTTCTTCAAAAATCGATTCCAGAACTATCCTCGATGCCTCTGGAGCGGAACATCTTCTCGGGGCCGGCGATATGCTGTTTCTGGCTCCCGGTACCGCCAACATTAAACGCATCCACGGGGCATATATCTCGGAAAAGGAGACTGCAGATATCGTCGAATTTTGGAAAAAACAGGGAAGTTCTAGCTATGATGAGGCGGTGATGCAGGAAATTGAGAAGGAGCCGAATGGAAGCGGAGATGACAGTGATGGCGATTTCGATGATCGCTATGACGAGGCCGTCGCGCTGGTCACAGAGGCAGGACAGGCTTCTATCTCCATGGTGCAGAGAAGGCTGCGTGTCGGCTATAACCGGGCTGCTCGAATGATCGAAATGATGGAAAAGGAGGGGATCGTCGGACCGGCCGACGGGGCGAAGCCGCGCGAGGTTATTGTGCGCAATAACTACACCTAGGCTTAATTGGTTGATTGTTGAATTTTCTTGACAATTACCAGGCAACCTAATATAAAAAGTTCTCGAGAAAAATGAGTAGTCATTCAGTAAAAACTTAATCAGTTGTTGCGGATTTATAGCAATTTATGTGAAGTATTACTTGGTTGCCCGGTATAAGTTTAGTCCCGGGGAGCGAAGGGATTTTTTAGTTGTACTAAGTTTAAGTGGGCCCTGTCTGTTCAGGGTTACAACAGTTAATACAAAACTGAGGAGGTAGTTGAATGCCAAGTTATGTAGATCCTGCCAAATGTGATGGCTGCAAAGGTGGAGACAAAACGGCGTGCATGTACATCTGTCCCAACGACTTGATGGTTTTAAATGTTGAGGCAATGCTGGCTTACAATCAAGAGCCGGATGCGTGCTGGGAATGTTATTCCTGCGTTAAGATCTGCCCGCAAGGTGCAATTTTCGTACGTGGTTATGATGACTTCGTGCCTATGGGTGGTCAGGTTCATCCAATGAGATCTTCTGATTCCATTATGTGGACTGTTAAGTTCCGTAATGGCAATATGAAGCGTTTCAAGTTTCCTATTCGGACCACTGCTGAAGGTGCTGCCAATGCTTATGCCGGACAGAAAGGTGCGAGTCTCGATGACGAATGTCTGCTTCTCGAGTCCAATCTTCCTACCCCTAAATAAGCTGAGTTAGAAACTTTATAACTACAAAATCTTTATTGTAAGGAGATTTGAAAATGGCATTACCAAATAAACCAAAAGGTGAACTCAAAGCCGTAGTGAACCCTGAGGTGGTGGAGCATGATGTTGATTGTCTCATCATCGGTGGTGGTATGGCTGCTTGTGGATGCGCTTTTGAAATCAAAAAGTGGGCTCCAGAAGGAATGAAAATTGTTCTCGTTGATAAAGCATCTCTCGAGCGTTCCGGTGCAGTTGCTCAGGGTCTTTCCGCTATCAACACCTATATCGGCGAGAATCCGATTGAGAGCTATGTGAAGATGGTTCGTAACGACCTGATGGGCGTTATACGTGAAGATCTGGTCTATGACTGTGGTCGTCACGTGGATGAGTCTGTTAAGCTTTTTGAAGAATGGGGGCTCCCTGTCTGGAAAAAAGATGCGGACGGCGAAAATCTTGATGGTTCCAAGCCTGCCAAGACCCTGCGTGAAGGCGGCCAGCCTGTACGTACCGGTAAGTGGCAGATCATGATCAATGGTGAGTCTTACAAGCCAATCGTTGCTGAGCCTGCTGCGAGTGCTCTTGGCGCTGAAAATATTATTGAGCGTGTATTTATTGTTAAGCTTCTGCTTGACAAGAACAAGCCGAATCAGATCGCTGGTGCTGTTGGCTTCTCCACCCGTGAAAACAAAGTACACGTTTTCCGTTGCAGGACCGCTATGGTTGCTTGCGGTGGTGCTGTAAATATTTTCCGTCCACGTTCGACTGGTGAAGGTAAAGGTCGTGCCTGGTATCCTGTATGGAATGCCGGTTCCACGTACACCATGTGTGCGCAGGTCGGTGCTACGCTGACCATGATGGAAAACCGTTTCACCCCAGCCCGTTTTAAAGATGGTTACGGTCCTGTTGGCGCCTGGTTCCTCCTGTTCAAAGCTAAAGTACAGAACGGTCTTGGTGAGTTCTATGCAAACAGTGATGCAGTAAAAGACGAACTCGAGAAATTCATGCCTTATGGTGCTTCTCCTGTTACTCCTACCTGTCTGCGTAATCACTTGATGATCAACGAACTGCGCGAAGGTCGTGGTCCGATCTATATGGCAACTGACGTTGCGCTCAATGCATTCCTTGATGATCGTAAAGCAAAGGGAATGGATGAGAAATCATTGAAGAAGTTCTGGAAGCACCTCGAGTCTGAGGCGTGGGAAGACTTCCTTGATATGTCTGTAGGTCAGGCTGGTCTTTGGGCCGGTGCGAACGTTGAGCCGGAAAAAATTGGTTCTGAGATTATGCCGACTGAACCCTACATGCTCGGTTCTCACTCCGGCTGCTGCGGAATCTGGACCTCCGGTCCGGATGAAGCATGGGTTCCTGATGTAAAGAATGAATCACGTTCACATAAGTATAAGTGGGGATACAACCGTATGACTACGGTTGATGGTCTCTTCACTGCTGGTGACGGTGTTGGTGCTTCCGGTCATAAGTTCTCTTCCGGTTCCCATGCTGAAGGTCGTATTACTGCCAAGCAGATGGTTAAATTCTGTCGCGATAACGATTTCAAACCTGAGTTGAAGCAGACTCCCCAGGAATTGGCTGATGAGATTTACGCACCGGTTCGACTCTATGAGGAGTTCAAAGGCGCCTCTACCGCTGCCGATGTGAATCCTAACTACTGCAAGCCTGCCGGTCTGATGATGCGTCTCATGAAAGCCACCGATGAGTATGGTGGTGGTGTTGCGACCTATTACATGACCTCCGGCAAATTGCTCAATATCTGCCTCGATCTTCTTCAACTTCTTCGTGAAGATGCTGCGAAGATGGCTGCTGGCGATTTGCATGAGTTGCTTCGTTGCTGGGAGAACTACCATCGTATCTGGTGTGTCGAGACACATATTCGCCACATTGAATTCCGGAAAGAGTCCCGTTACCCAGGATTCTACTACAGATCAGATTTCCCAACCTGTGATGACGAGAACTGGAAGTGTTTCGTCAACTCTACCTTCAATCCTGAGAGTCAGGAATGGAAGTGTGAGAAGGTTGAATGTCTCAATATCTTCCCAACCGATCCTTGGCTGTAATAGCTGGGGATGCAGTTGAGCTGACGTAAAGAAAATCTCCAGGGGTCCTAGACTCCTGGAGATTTTTTAGTGTGCGGGGAATCTCGTTTGCAGTGAGTCTGGATTGCCAGTCGCCTTTTTGACCCAGCTGTACAGGGGAAAGACCTCCCAAAGGTTATCTTGAAGATAGTTACGCTTGCCGAGTTTTTAGTTTATGCAGGTAAGAGATTCTTGCAACTCTTGTCAACATAAGCTAAAAAAATCTGTATTGAATTTTTTACGGCTGTCCCTCTGTGTTTAATAGTTGTCATTTTTTGTGCTTTTCTAAGTAGAATGAGCATCTGCTAAAGATGATGATAGTACAATATTTTAAGAGCAATTATGGAGGTTAGGTATGACTGACGAGCATGGCACTTCTGGTGCAGTATTGGTCGT
>JBBRDD010000287.1:0-5380 GCA_038204235.1 Desulfobulbales bacterium | reverse complement strand
CCTGTAGTTGACTTTTTTCGGTGACTACGATCCGGCCCTGCATCAGCGCAGAATGAAGAAATATGGCGTGGGGCATGACTGTCGCGCCGAGAATTCCGGCCGCCAGCACAACGCTTTCCGGTCCGGCAAACTGAGGAACAAGAGTTGCGTGAAGTACCTGTGCCCAGTCAGGTTTGTCGAGAATGGTCTCCACCAGATAGCACAGGGCGATCATTCCCACCATCGCTGAGATAACTGCCTCAAGTGGCCTAAAACCATAACGTTCAAGGCCAAGAATCAGAAGGGTGGCGATACCGGTGAGAAGAGCACCCAGCAGCAGGGGGACGCCCAGCAGGAGGTTGAAGCCCAGGGCGGCACCTAGAAATTCTGCAAGGTCGGTTGCAATAGCCACCAGTTCCATCAACACCCACATGACCAGAACAACCGGCCTGGGAAACTGTTCCCGGCAGTGTTCGGCAAGATTTTTTCCAGTGACCAGGCCGAGTTTGGCGGACAGAGTCTGGATAAGCATGGCCATCAGGTTGCTGACCACAATAACCCAGACCAGCATATAGCCAAATTGGGCACCACCCTGGATATTGGTGGCAAAGTTACCCGGATCGACATAGGCAACACTGGCAATAAAGGCGGGGCCAAGAAATGGCAAAAGACGGGTCAGCCGGTTTTTGCCGGAAGGAGTGCCAAGGATCTTCAAGGCACTCTGCACTGTCTTGTTATCTGAGCTTTTCGAATGACTTTTTGATTGATTGTCTGGCATTATGGCTGTCCTTGTCGATCAAGGAAACGCATGGTGGTTTTTCACCGTGACTGGGAACAGGAGAGGCAGGAATTTTCCTTTCAAATGACATTACTACTGCGGAAAAAATAGTGACTTATAATAAATTTGCAACAAAGACATGGATGATTATATTATCACGTTGGGAATTTGGCTATTGTTCTGTTTTGGTGCCGATCAATGCAACAGATTTTTCGAGGTAACTCCCTTTCTTAGTATTCGATTTTTTTCAATTATTTCTCATTATTTTAATTGGATATTGTTCCATAATTGACAGCAGAGAACATAGGAAAGGTGTGTTGTCGCGAAGAGTGTTGACCTTGAGCGGTCCAGCATGGAAACAATATGTCGGCGTTGCAGTGCGTTAGAAAACCCAATGGAGGAAAAAAACATGAAAAAATCAATTACGTTGATTGCGGTAACTGTTGCAGGTCTCTCACTGACCGGCTGTTATACACCCCAGGGACGACCTGACTATACGGCCTCTGGGGCTTTGGCCGGTGGGGCTACGGGGGCTGTTATCGGCAGCATGACACGTAATCCCGGTGCCGGCGCTGCCGTCGGAACGGCTGTGGGGGCATTATTTGGCGGCCTTATCGGACATGGCATGGACCAGGAACAGGAGGCACGGCTACGGGCCCAGGCCCCCCAGACGCTGGTGCGGGTTGAGCAGGGACAGCCGTTGTCGGAGATGGACGTTCAGGAGTTGTCGCGGGCAGGGATCAGCGATGATCTGATTATCAGCCAGATCCGCAACTCGCGCACCGTCTATCACCTCAGTACGGCAGATATCATCCGCTTGAAAAACACCGGGGTCAGTGAAACCGTTATCGATTTCATGATCAACACCCAGGCCCAGGCTGATCCAGCCTACGTAGGGGGCGAGGTAGGGTCAACCCCGCCGGCACCGCTGCCGGAACCGATATATGTGGCACCGGGGCCCGACTATTTCTGGGTAGGCGGCACCTGGCTGTGGCTCGGGGACCGCTGGATGTGGAATCGTGGTTATTGGCACCGGCCATATCGTGGTTACGGATGGGGATATCGGGGCGGATATCGGGGCGGATATCGGAGGTGGTAGGGGACCGACCAGGTTGATCAACACCCCAATTTTTCAATCCTGCAGTGCCGCAGTTCCTGCGGCACTGCAGGTAGTTCATGGTTCAGCAATTATATTTTGTGCGGCGAGGTGGTTGTGCTGGTAAATGGATTGTTGGCAGATTACTGGAACTTTTTATATTAATGCAATACCTCCCTGAGCCAACGGCAGCAATGATCAGTTGCAGGGAACACTCTCTTCGCTGAACAGAACGCAAAGCAGAATACCCGCACTGTGCTGCACTGTTGCCTGATCGATGTTCATGATATTGCTCACGCCAAGACTGGAGCCAAACAGGATGGTCTGTCCGGTAAGGGGGTAGGCAAAGCCGGTTAAAGTAACATCGTGCACATCGCCTTTAAGCGGAACCATGGAAACCTTTTGCCCCGGCATGCCACTGATGGTGTATGTCTTGCCGGGATGCAGTATCTGCATGGAGCAATCCTGGCCCGACAGCAGAATTTCCTGATTTTTATACTTATCGCTTGCCGCGAGCATGATGTTGGCAAGACTCATATCCCACCTGCCGCCCAGTGCTCCGATTAATCGGATTATCCGGGCGCCTTTGTCTACAGCCAGATCGAGGGCCAGTTCCAGATCCGTCGCGTCTTTATGTCTCGGATGGCGCTGGATGACAATTCCTTTATCTTGATATGTTGCCAGAAGATCCGGGTCTATAGAATCAAGATCGCCAAGCAGGATATCCGGGGTGATGCCGAGTCTGTTGCAGTGGTTGGCCCCCCCGTCGGCGGCTATTATGAGCTCTGCCTGGTCAATGAGAGTGTCCAGTTCCGGTACAGGGTCAAGAATGCCGTTGGCAAAAATAACAGCGATCATATTTATCCTTATTCCTAAGATACCGCGAAAGGTCAGAAACCGATAGTTTTCTCAAGATCCGCGATTTCCCGGGTCAGTTTTGCCCGTTCGTCATCGGTAAGATCGGAGCGCTGCAATTTTTGGCGCAAGGCAAGAAGTATCATCTCTTCCCGGTAGTCATTACAGGTATACTGCGGGGCAGCTTTATTTTGATCGCGGCTCATGGCGTGACTCTCAGATGACGTTCAGTGTCTTTTGTACGCCGCTATAGAAAAACCAACCGGAAAAACAGATGAGAAAAACGGCACAGCCGCCGATCAACCTCCGGTAAAATTGGTCGCTGAACAGATGCCTCCCCTTGGCGACGCCAAAAGAGATGAATGCATACCAGGCCAGATCGGCCAGAATATGGCCGAGAAAAAAAGCGGTTACGCCAAGCAAACCGAACTTAAGGGAATGCATGATATACCCCAGACCGATTGATGCCCACCAGATCAGCCAGTAGGGATTGACTGCACTGAGGATTATACCCATCATCACAAGATTGCGGGATTTCTGGTTCGTCGCCTGACAATCCAGGCTCAGTCCCGGCAGGCTGCGCAGCATGGAAAACCCCATCCAGAGCAGTACCGCGCCACCGGCAAGCGAAATAAGAATAAAGACATCATCTCGGGCAAGAATGGGGGCCAGGCCGGAAATAAGGGCGACGACAAGAGCCAGTTCAAGCAGACCATGGCCGAAAATCATCAGTGGTCCGGTGATCATTCCCCGCCTCGAACTTTCACTGACGGTGACCGTCATCAGTGGCCCAGGCATGAGCGCACCGGAAAGTGCAAGAACAAAAGAGGTACAGAAAATAGTGATCAGGGCAATTCCCATTGGTTGTGCCATTGTCAAAATGAAAGAGAACTTTGAATATACCGGGCCGGGTGTGGTTTCTCAACAACGGATTTTGGTGAAAGAAAAAGAGAACCATCGACAAAGAATGCCTGACGTAAAATAGCTCTTTCACGATTGTCTTTTGTCTGTTGATGCATACAATCTTACCTGAACGATCGGTTATAAAGGGGAAATCTAATATCCTGCAGATGAATTCAATGCAAAAGGAACAAACGATGAGTAAAATACTACTTATTACAAGTTGTTATCTTTTTTTGTTGGTTGTGAACCCCTTGCCGTCTGCAGGCGTTGATTACGGGAGTCTTTTTAAAAAAGTGCAGGAAACGGCTGGTGGCGGTTCAACTGGGGGTGGCAGTTCAAATCTCTCCCAGGGGCAAATGGTTGATGGATTGAAGCAGGCTCTGGAGATTGGTACCAGAAATACTGTGCAGGCACTCTCCAAAACCGATGGCTACTATACAAATCCTAAGTTGAAAATCCCATTACCCGGGGCTATGCAGAAATTTGACAAGATTTTACGGACTACCGGGTTTGGATCCCAGGTCGATGCGTTTGAACTGAGCATGAATCGTGCGGCAGAAAAAGCCGCACCGAAGGCGGAGGCATTGTTCGTTGATGCCATAAAACAGATGACGATTTCCGATGCCGAAGGAATTCTCAAGGGTGGAGATAATGCGGCCACCCAATATTTTCAGGGAAAGACATCGGATAAATTGCAGGCACTGCTTAAACCAATAGTCCAAAAATCCATGGCTGCTGCTGGAGTCACGCGATCCTATAAAGCCGTATCAGATCAAATTCAAACCATTCCTTTCGCCAGTAATTATATGGTCGATCTGGATACCTATGTCACCGATAAATCAGTTGCTGGACTGTTTGTCCGGTTGGCCGAAGAAGAGGCAAAAATTCGAACCGATCCTGCGGCCCGGGTTACTGATTTGCTGAAAAAAGTGTTTCAATAGAGGCTGTGGGGTTAACTGGCCAGTAGAGTAAGGGCCGAAGGGTTCAATTCAAGCTGTATTGGCTGGCCGATTTCCGGTGGCGGTGGGTCGATCGGAAGATCGAAAGACAGGGCGAGCTCATTCACGTCCAGGTTCAATCGGTACGTGCTGCCTTGAAACTGTCGGTCGGTGATTGTACCTGAGAGTTGCAGAGCATCTTGTGGTGCCGTCAAACTATGGGCGAGGCGAGCCCCTTCGGGACGGATCAGCAGGGTAGAGTGGGTGCCAGGCTCGGTAATTATGTTTGCTTCTGAGCTCTTTACCGGCAGGGTGCCCAAAGGGGATTGGAACATATTGTCGCTTCCCATCGTTCCGGCGATGAGGTTGCGAAAACCAAGAAACCTGGCGACGGTGTTGTTTGCCGGGTGTCGGTAAAGATTCTCCGGGGTCTCGAACTGCTGGAGGATGCCATGGTGCAGGATGGCCACCTTGTCGGCAATGCTGAAGGCTTCGGCCTGGTCATGGGTGACAAAAATTGCGGTGACGTTCAGGGTTTTCAGGATTGTGCGGATTTCAACGGTCAACCGGTCCCTGAGCGCCCGGTCGAGTGAGCCGAGGGGTTCATCCAGAAGCAGCAGCTGCGGCTCTGGGGCAAGGCTTCTGGCCAGCGCTACCCGCTGTCGTTCCCCGCCCGACAATTCATCGATTTTTCGATGCGCAAGACCGGCAAGGCCGACCATTTCGAGCACTGTCTGCACTCGCCTGGTCAATTCAGCTACCGGGCAGTGCTGCATCTCCAGACCAAAAGCGATATTTTGTTGCACCGATTTATGCGGAAAAAGGGCATAC
>JBBRDD010000286.1:0-5401 GCA_038204235.1 Desulfobulbales bacterium | reverse complement strand
GGTCCGCCGAAGGATATCTACCACCTCCAAGTCGGCAGGCGTCAATCCTTGTTTGCCATCCATCAAAAAAAGGATGATATCTGCCTCGTCAATTGCCAGCATGGCCTGCGCACGGATGTGCTGCACCATGGCGTCTTCCGGGTTGTCGTCTATGCCTCCGGTATCGACCAGGATAAAGGCTTTGTTTTCCCAGAGCACCCGCTCGTAATGACGATCCCTGGTCACCCCGGGAGTGGGGTCAACCAGAGCTTTACGCGACTTGGTAATTCTGTTGAACAGTGTTGATTTTCCAACATTTGGGCGCCCGACCAGGGCGACGATGGGAAGATTGCTGGTTGATGCCATAGGTATAAAGTATCCTGCAAAGGCTCTATCCGCTCGAAACAAGACAAAGCTGATTGTTAAGTGTGGGCTGGCAAAACAGCTTTGCCATGCATTGTCACCTGTTTCAAGCAGGTACCAATTCTTTTGTTCCCCTGTTGACCATGGTGCGGATAAGCGGATAATCCTTAAAAAGCGGATCTTCCAGCCGGAGGCTGAGAGATACCAGGGAAGGCCTTATAAAATCCATAAAAAACGGCTTGTGTCTCATTTTATATAAAAATGAAAATGCACCTACTATCTGCAA
This sequence comes from Desulfobulbales bacterium, assembly GCA_038204235.1. Taxonomy (GTDB): domain Bacteria; phylum Desulfobacterota; class Desulfobulbia; order Desulfobulbales; family Desulfocapsaceae; genus Desulforhopalus_A. The sequence goes on along the minus strand of JBBRDD010000286.1, from coordinate 4,773 downwards.
GTTTCGTTGCAGGGCAAGCAAAGTATACTGTTTTTTGAAGTCGACCGCATCGATTACCAGGTAGCGATTAATAGCTTTAAGGTAGAAAGCCACCAGTTCATCCTGAACCGAAAGGGGCAGAGAACTGTAGGGATCGATAAGCAGCGAGGCCAGATCATAGCCCAGAGGACCGAGACGCCCCCCCTGAAAGTCAATAAACCGGACAGTACCGTCCTGCACCATAATATTTCGCGATTGAAAATCCCTGTGCAGAAAAAAGTCGGCAGGCGCCTCTCCGGCCTGCCGGGCAATATCCCGCAGTTCGTCGACCACGCCCTCATCACATTGATTGCCAAGAAGATCCTGCCAGAAAGCACGTAAAAAATAGCCCGACTCCTTTTCGACCATCAGCCGAGTATCGTATCGAGCGCTGTCCCAACACCAGGATGGGTCAAAGTCGGCTGCTCCCAGATATTGCATGGCGGCAAGGTGCTCCAGGACAGACTGGTAACAGGTGAGCGCGGCAGCGCCAGGCAGCAGCGGTGTCCGTCTTTCTTGCATCACGATATCGTGCAGACGAGTATCACCAAGGTCTTCAAAGAGCAAGACGCCGGAGCTTTGGTCCCAGCCATACAGTTCGGGAACCGGTACGCCTTTTTTAAAGAGGTGTCTGCCGATGAACCAGGCAGAACGTGACTCAGCCAGCTCAACAGGACTTGTCCCGGCGGGTGCAGCGATAAGACAGAAAGGACCGTCATCACGTGTGAGCCGCCAGAATCTCCTGGTCGATCCATCACTGTCAATTTTGCTGCATCGACCGTCGGTCACCAAAGCCTCAGCCTCGGCCTGCGACATCTTTCCGCAAGCAACAAGCAGTTTTTGGGCGGACTCCAGCAAGGCGATATCCGGCAGTTTCTCGGTAGTCAAAAGGAACTCAATTCTTAAAATCTTGAGAAGACACAATCATGTCCCCCAGCCTTCGGCCGCATGGAATGGAGACGTTATCCCATACCACGACCCGTTCAAGACGTGTGCCGTTTTCGATATGGGCTTCCCCGATACAGACCCAGTCTTTTAATTCGAAGTGTGCTGGCAGTTTGGCTCTTTTAGCTATGCAGTAGGGTTTTCTGACCGGACCGATTTCCTTCCAGCAGGGAACAGTCTCGGTGAGCAGCCCCTGATGCAAGGCCAGATAATCATTTATGCTGCCCATATCCGTCCAGTAACAGTCATCTACCCGATAGCAATCGATCAGCTGATCATCTAGCAGCATTTTACGATATCGATCGATTATACACGAATATCTGTTACTGGTAATGTCCTGTAAGACAGATGGCTCAATTACATGCAAACCGACAAAGGCCAATTTGTTTATGCTGTCCTGGTTATCAAAATTTACTATCTTGCCGTTTTTCACCAGCACCGTATTAAAACGGTGATCGTTGCGCATCGCCAGAGTCACCAGATTTTCATGAGCCACATGATGCTGGTAGAACCGACGCAGATTGACCGTATGATAAATATCTCCATTACTGACAAGCAGTGGTTCGTCACGTACATGCCTGAGAGCTTTTCGCAATCCTCCCCCGGTGCCGAGTATAATCTCTTCCTCCTGGACAACGACCCCTTTCATTCCACCCAGAGCATCGACGATCTGCTGCCTAAGATGGTGGCAGTTGACAATGATATGATCAAAGCCAAACGTTCGCAGCCTTTTTATAGTGAGAAAGAGAAGCGGTTGATTGAGGATGGGGAAAAGAGGTTTGGGTCGGACTAAAGTGTGCGGCAGGAGCCTGGTTCCAAAACCGGCGGCCAAAATCATTGCTTGCATAGTACCTCTTCCGTTATTTTGAGATTAATACGACATCGCAGCGGTTAAGAGCGTACAACCTGGAATCTACCTCAATTGTTCTTTTTATTCCATCTATTCCATCACCAGGGAACCATCTTCACGTTCAGAGACACCCACGACAACTATACCAGCTTTGTTCGCCTCTTCAATCATTAACTCTTTATCAAAGAGCAGGGATTGACCTGCTTCCACGGCAAGAACTGCTCCCCTGACACTCTGCAGGCTCCTGATTGTCGTGAGTCCTGTTGCCGGCAGATCAAAACGAAAATCCTGCCCCGGTTTGCGGACCTTGACAACAACGGCCTTCTCCTTGGCCAGGGCCCCACCCCGTAGAATAGTGGCGTCGGTTCCATCAATCGCTTCAACGGCCAAAACGGTACAATTCCGGATCACCACGCATTGGCCAATATCCAGTTTCCCGATTGCTCTCGCATTATGCCAGCCGAATTCAATATCCCGTCGCTGTTTTTCGGTCAGCTTTTTCTTGGTAATCACCCCGGTTGGAAAGAGCAGATGCCGAAGGTACAGCGTCGACTCAAGGACCATAATTCCTTCTGCTTCGAGAGCATTGGCAATTGCCCGCAAGATGGCGTCATCTTGCTTTCGATCAATCTTATTCCACAGCGAAATACCTTTCAAATCCGGAAGAATATCTCGAAATATCTTGGTCTTCGTGATGGTACCTAAAAAGACCGTTTCACCGACCCCTTCTGCTTTAAAAAAAGATATCAGCTTGCCGAGCTGGCCAAGCTTTACCCAGCAGACAGCATCGGCTGCCAGGGCAACTTTCTCATCGGTTTCCCCTTTATGGGCCACCACCACGACACGCCGGCCTGCCTTATGGGCAGCCTCGATAAACAATAAGGGAAATTGGCCGCCACCGGCAATAATACCGATAGTATTTGTATTGATACTTTTCCGCAACCGACTCTAATCCTCAACCGTCTGCTTAACGACGCCGCGTTTCGAATCCTGGAAAAACTTCACAAGGGTTTGAACCTCCTGGCAATCGGGAAATTCTTTTTGGGCCAGTTCAATGGCGTCTTTCATCAAAAGATTCGGCGACCTGAAAATGATCCTGTACGCTTTTTCAAGCGTTTTAATCGTGTCACGGGAAAAACCATTGCGTTTTAAACCCACCTTATTAATACCGGAAATTCTGGTCCGATTCCTGGTTCCGGCAATGATCACATAGGGAGGAACATCAAGTGAAATTCCGGACACTCCGCCGATGTAACTGAAGGTCCCGATCCGGCAGAACTGGTGCACCGCGACAAGGCCACCGATAGAGGCCCGATCACCCACCTCAACGTGACCGGCCAGGGTCGCAACATTGGCCATAATGACATGGTCGCCGATCTTGCAGTCGTGGGCAATATGGGTATAGGCCATGAGCAAATTATGGTTGCCGATGACCGTTTTCATATGACCATTAGGGGTTCCTCGATGAATTGATGCATACTCGCGGATCTGGTTGTCGGAACCGATAATCAGCTCGGTCGGCTCTCCTTTATAGCCAAGATCCTGGGGGGCACCACCGACTACGGCAAAGGAACCGATCAGGTTTCTCTCGCCGATGGTCGTCGGCCCGGAAACAACCGCATGGGGTAAAACCTGCGTGTCGGCACCTATCCGGACTCCGGCTTCAATTACAGCATATGGGCCGACATATACCGACGAATCAAGTTCTGCTTTGGGGTCTACAACGGCAGTGGGATGTATGGACATTATATTTTACAGTGTCATTGGTAGAATAATTTCTAGATACTTCGTGATAACTTCATTTCGCAGGGCGGGGAGCATCAAGGGTGCTTTAAATATCTGCTCTTTCGAACAATTGCAAGAAAATTTACCTTTAGCACCTCACAGAGCATTCTCTTGTTTATCTTGAAAGAATACTCTGTCTCAAGGTGCTTATCCCGGCTTTCTTCCCGATTTTTTTCACCGGGGTTAGCACCTTACAGATCATTTTGCTAATCTGCCCCACGCATTACCGCTAACTTTCACGAAAATGAAGCCATGAGTTCTGCCTCGGCAACTACCTGATCGTCCACCGTAGCTTTTGCCGACATTACCATAATCGAACGTTTCTGCTTTACAAGTTCAAGAGTGAAAATTAACTGGTCGCCAGGCACAACCGGTTTTCTAAACCTGGCTTTATCAATGCCTGCAAAAAAGAGCAGCTTATTACCGATAGCCTCGGGATGGGCATAATATGCCATTATTCCGCCAACCTGAGCCATACCCTCCAGAATCAACACCCCGGGCATAACTGGCCTCTCCGGGAAATGACCCTGAAAAAACTGCTCATTTATAGTCACATTTTTCAAACCGACAATCTGCTTGCCAATCTCCATGGAGAGTATACGGTCGACCATCACAAACGGATATCTGTGCGGCAACACTTTCATAATCTCCATTATATCAATATTTTCCGGAATAACCACCTGACTCATTACGCCATCTCCTAGTTCAGAAATTCTCACTTTTGCGGTCGGGCATTTTGCAGAGCTCTGCAATAGCCTTGCTATTTTTTCTCACTGCACTCTGCAACTCCGGGAGCCTGGCAAAAACGGCAGAGGACTTGGCCCATTGACGAACAGGGATTGCCGGCGCCCCGCCAACTACTGCTCCTTTTGGTTGATCATTGTGCACTCCACCCCGGGCTGCGACCATAACCTGATCTCCCAGAGTAAGATGCCCGGAAGTAGCAGATTGTCCGCCCATCACCACGTTTCTCCCCAAGGTCGTTGAACCGGAAAGCCCAACTTGTGCAACCAGCAGGCTATTCTCGCCGACAATGACATTGTGGGCCACCTGCACAAGATTGTCTATTTTGACGCCGGACTTAATCCAGGTAACCCCGTAAGCCGCTCGATCGATGCATGAATTGGCGCCGATTTCGACATCATCGTCAATCTGGACGGTACCGACCTGAGGTC
>JBBRDD010000285.1:0-5412 GCA_038204235.1 Desulfobulbales bacterium | reverse complement strand
GTGGAAATCAAATCTATTTCAACTGGCTATCTTTACTGCCTCGCCTGTTAATACCGGTTGAAAAGGTCTGACGTTTCTCTTTCTCAGATTGACAGAGGATGCAGAGACGGACACCTGGAATAGCTTCCCTTCTGGCCGTCGGGATCGGCTCGTCGCATTCCTCGCAGTGGCTTAGGCTTTTGCCTTTAGGGATACGGCTCCTGGCTAATTTTACAGCATCTTCCACACTTGCATCAATTTGTTTTTGTACAGCTCCGTCGCTGGTCCACCCACCTGCCATTTTTTATCCTTAGTCTCTCTGTTACTTGCAAAAGGTCCGATTCATCACAACGCTCCGCGTTCCTCTATTTATAGCTCCTATCTTTCCATTTTAGTCATCCTTTAGCTTCTCTGCTAGTCGGATATCACGTATGTATTCAGATCACCAGTCCATTTCCTATCGCTTATCAACACAAACGCGCCTAACCGGATGAGATTCTGCAGATAGTCAGGCAAAGAATATGCGTTATGTCATCCACTGACACCGACCAGCCCTTATCAGCAAATATTTCAAGTGAATGGCCAATTAAATACTTGTTCGTTGGCAGTACAAACCTTTGTTATTGTGAGGCGAGCGCATTTGGTTGCTATCTGGTACATTTGGTGATGTTCGAAGACGCGTGCCCAATCTTCTCAATCCTGATTTGATTTTTCAATCATTCCTGAAATGTAATGGTATTGAGTTTAGATGGTATTTTTTAAAAGTTCCTTCAGAGAGATTCCCCTATGAAGTTCAAGGACCCTTTTGGTCGTTTGGAAAAGCGACATCAACTCGGTTACGAGTCGATGCGTGACACAATGCGTAATAGCGGTATTGATACTCCTGATGAAGCGTGGGAAACCATCAGACAAACGAAAAAACGTGCACTTAAATACATGAGCCTTGGAACGGCCGTGCTCCTGCTGGTAACTTGGGTACTACCAAAACTGATGCCCGTGACCTTAAGTCTCGCGCTTTTTCTGGTGGTTTGGATTGCAAGTTCTGCTATAAACGGTCAACGCTATATCCAGCGCTATATTGAAGATGAGCTAGAGTCAAAGTATGGAAAACAGGATGATAGTTAGTTATATAACAATGTGACAAGGTTTGAAAATATTCCAGAAAAAATGTAGTGCGGCACGAGGTTTGAGCTTGTTTTCCATAAGGATTCAATCAGTGTCTCCAAAACCCAGCAGGAAGCGTGGCTTCATCGCACCAAATCTCTGCGCAGGGCGGGCCAACAGCTCAAATGCAAACAGGAGACTTTCAGGTCACATCTTAGACGCACATGATACACAAAACGGATTGGCAGGGTCGACCTCCAGTCTGCGCCTGTTTATCTCTTCGTCACAGTTGGCACAATAGCCGTATTCACCTTCTTCAATACGCTCAAGTGCGGCGCTTATTCGCGTAAGTTGTATTTCCCGGCGTCTTTTGCTTTCCAGGGCCATTGCCTGGGATTGCATGGCATCCATCCGCGACAGGCGACCAACACTAGACTGGTCAAGGTTAACTGGCTGGGTGGACGTGCGGGACCTCTGCTTCATCTCCATTAATTCTTGCTGTTGCCGCAAAACGAGTCGTTTAAACTTTTCCAGGTCGAGATCATTCATAATATAGCAGGATTAAAGTTGATATAAAGTCTCATTCCCGACCGATCGCAAACCATTGCCCAGTTTGCCTGTGGCTTTTAACAAGACAAACTGTAATACTTTTTTCTGGTTTTTCCGGATTAAGCGTGCTTTCGGTTTAACAACACAATTTTATTCAGGGCCAATAAGACTTGAGATTGAGCGAACCGCCTCTCACGCAAAGCTTGGAAAGCTGAACAGCTGGATTTTCTTTCCCAAATTTTCCAAGAAGAGACGCATAACTGGCTCGTGTGTTGGGTCTGGAATTAATTTTGTAATGTGATTACCACTAAAGTTCAGCTTAGAAGGTCCAGAGGGTTATGAGGTTTAGTGGTAATCACATTTTGTAATAATGTACTCTCGGTAATAGTCGTTTCAGTACAGATCAAAGCGATCTATGAGAGTAAACATCAGAGGGAAGATTCATGAATATTGCAACATCATGGGCCGCTCTACGCGGATCCGGAAGTATGCTGACTCTTTGCGTTGGCCTTACTGTTGGCGTTTTGCTGCTAGTGGGATTGGTAGTTGTCCTTACCAGAATGAGGAAGATCCGTAAAGAATGTCGCGCAACTTTAGCTCAGAGATACAATTCCAAAGATATCATTTGCCATGATAACCTCGCACATTATCTTGGTATAGATTCGGTTGAAGGCAAACAGACCAGAGGAAAAGGTGTCCTTGTCCTGGCTCAGGATGAATTGTATTTTTTGCAATTACACCCCAGGCTGGAACTCTGTATTCCGCTCAAACAAATTAAACGGATCGTGACCCCTAAGAAATTTCTCGATATTACAGTTCCCATCCCTCTACTACTGGTACATTTTCAGGAAGAGGATGGTACGTTAAGTTCAGTCGCCTGGAAAACACGAGATGTCGCCACATTTACAGAGTGTTTGAAGACTCAGAGAAAAAAAGTTCAGCCGAGAAAAAAAAAGTAGCTCTATTACCCAGCTTTCGGATCACTGATTATACTTTCCTCCAGAGCAGATCAGTAAGCCAAGACAACAGAAATGAAATTTTGAGATAGTGGGGTTTAGGGAGCAACGCCATAGTACTGTTCCAGATTACGCTGGAATTCATCATCGGACATTTTGCCCTGATGTGGAGCCTTATCTAGCTTCATTTTATTAACCGTGAGGGTAGCCCGACCATATGTTTGGTCAATCTGGAAGGCTTTTAATGGAACGGCTATATCCTCACCGCCCACACCAGCAAACCCACCCTTGGAAATGGTGATAAACTTAATGAGGCCGGACTTTGGATCTGTATTCACGCTTTTGATGAAACCGAGTTTTTCTTCTACTTGAGAGAAGACCTGCATACCCTTGAGTTCTTCGGCGGACTGAATTTGTGCCGTACCGGTCATGCTTGTACTAACGGCTGTTTTGCCGGATTCTCCTGCTGCATAAAGCGGACTGGCCAAGGCCAGCATTGCCACGCCGGCGATAAAAACAGTTAATATCTTCATTTTGTATCCTCCTTAACGGATGTTTTGCTAAATGATGATTTTTTTCAGCCACTCTGCCTTTTTACAACATGTCGCCGCACTGACTCCTACCTGTACAACCTCTTGCGACTCTCATGCTCCTCTACGCAATTACTGCGCCAGGAGTCGAGTATCCACCTCACTGTAACCATAATATTCTGATTAATGGCGGATCAATATCGCCAGGATCACCAAAACGAGGAACATTAAACAGGGACCGTCCCATTTTCTTCACAATACCTTGACACGGAAAACTCCTGGGGGAATAATGGCATACTAATTTCCCTTTTTTAATTTTGCGTGATAGCAGACCCCACAATTGTGGTGTGCTGCTGTTTTCGGTAAATAACTTCAGGTTCCTTATGGGAAGGTAATCATGAAAAGGCCACAATTAGTTAATGACGTTAAAATTAAATGCAATAGCTGTGACCAAGAACTGACATTCGAGCGACCAGAATATAATCGTACTACCAATAAAGAAACGAAGAATACCACCCACATCTACAGGTTCTTAGGAACGTGTAAATGTGGGGCGATTTTTGACTCTGTCGTAAAAATTATTATGGATCCTGAAGGCCGGACACTAGATACCATACATCAAACGCCAGAGGGATTCATTTTTGTCCAAAACCCTGAATTTTAAAGAAAAAAAGATTATCAGATCTTCGTCTGACGTATCTACTTGACGTCTCAGTCTGGCCTGGCCTTCATTTTGTTACTCCGTGGTAAGCGACACTTGATCACTCAGACCTGTGCCAGTAATAAAACTTCGCGTGTATTCCTTCTGATTGAGCTGCTTGATAATTCGACAATTCTTCAGTTCCCAGTCCATCTATCCGCTCTGGAGTTAGTAAATAAGCATCCTTTTCCTCTGTTACCTCCCAACGGTCAGACTTAAGAAAACGAAGTGCGATATCTCTGGCTTCATCTATATCGGCTGACAACACCCATATATGAGCAACTGCCCTGGAAACGTGGGCAATCAAGGGATTTTCAAGTTGCGGTTCGACTTCAAGACTAAAATAATACGAATTCATACGAGACCTCAAATATAGTTATCGCCCTCTGTATACAGCAGGGCGTTGTGATTGATGTTACTTAAATTTTGTCAGGGGAGTCTTTAACTCGTGACCAAACGGCGCTTAGAATGTCGTAGTTACAACTTGATCTGACAAATAACTGTTTTGGTGGGGTGTTTTTCAGGTCAAGTTCAGTTCAGCAATTGATCTTTCCATAAATTCTTTTTATCTTCAAGGGGTTTCATTCGTGTCCGCTATTGACGATCAACCCCATATCACCTCTCTCTTGACCTGGCACCAAGTCGGGAGCCAGGTCAAGTATGCCGCTACAAAAGTGGACGAACCACCTTTACGGTTGTTAGTATTTGTGACTCACAATGGACATCTAAATTTCATAGTAAAAAAAATGAATAGAATTAACATAAGAGGCATAGACTGTTTTTTCCCTTACTGCCTTATTTTGGGTATTTCTGGTGAGGGTGTTGTCGGGAAGTAATAGCGTTTCATACCAGGTAACAAAGCGTCATACTGAACCTTCGTTTAATATGGCCTTTTTCTATGTGAAATAATGAATCTTCATTACTTTAAAACCGGCGTTCCCTTGAACATACTAAAAATCTGAGGCGTTGTGGATGCTGGAGGTCACTAAATATGGTTGATATTTCAAAAAGAAGGTTTTTATTTCTTTCCGCAATCTCTCCCATCCTCTTTCATTTTCCAGCTCTAGCTGCACAAAAAACAATCCTCAAACCCAATATCCTCTATCCACGCACCATAGAAGTTCTGCAGGCGTCTTTTACAACGGAAATGATAGCCAACAAGCACTACCTCAGCTACACCTCAAAAGCTTTAATCGACAACTATCCAAATATCGCTTATCTGTTTCATTCCTTTTCATATTCTGAAAAAATTCATGCAGATAATTATAAGCGAATATTGCGGTCCCTGGGGCATCCTGCCCAAATGCTTCAATTTAAGATCATCGTGCGTGACACAAAATCAAATTTACGACAAGCTGCTAAGAATGAATTGGAAAAAATTCAAACAACATATCCTGAGTTTATCCTGAAATTAGAAACTGAAGCATATGAAGAGGCGATTATTAACTGCATGTACTCATGGAAATCACATGAGCAGCACGAAAAAACTGTGAAAAAAATCGCAAAATATTCTGGGATATTTTTCAGCTCTGTGAGCAAAAAGATAGAAGGGTTGAATCCAAATTATTATATTTGCAGGATCTGTGGTTCTACC
>JBBRDD010000284.1:0-5456 GCA_038204235.1 Desulfobulbales bacterium | reverse complement strand
GCCGGTGACACACTCTTTTGCGCCGAGATGGGATATTTTCAACATATTTTCGTCCCCGTAGAATTTACCTCAGGTACCACGCCGCCGCCTGGTCCAAGCCATTTTTTACCGAAAACTGAGGTTGATACCCCAGCAACTCTTCGGCCTTGGTAATATCGGCCAGCGAATGACGGACATCCCCTGCCCTGAAATCACGATATTGCGGCTGTGCATCACGTGCGGCAGGTTTGACGGCAACGACCCGCTGTTTAATGAGCTGGTAGAGTTCATTGAGGGTTGTCCGTTCGCCAAAGGCCACATTGTAGATTTGATTGGTGGCGGCTTCGTCTGCAACCGTCGCCGCCAGAAGATTCGCCTGGACGCAATTTTCGATAAAACAAAAATCCCTGCTCGTCTCCCCGTCACCATTGATAAAGACCGGTTCATTATCGATTAAACCGGCAAACCACTTAGGGATGACGGCAGCGTAAGCGCCGTTGGGGTCCTGTCGCTGACCAAAAATATTAAAATACCTGAGGCCAATTGCTTTGAAATTATAGGTTCGGGCAAAAACATCCATATACAGCTCATTGACGACCTTGGTCACGGCATAGGGAGACAGCGGCCGGCCGATTTTATCCTCAACCTTTGGCAGATCCGGGTGATCGCCGTAGGTTGAACTTGAAGCGGCATAGACAAATCGCTTCACCTTGGCGTCTCTTGCGGCAACCAGCATATTCAGAAAACCGCTGATATTATTTTCATTGGTGGTAATCGGATCGGCAATAGACCGCGGCACGGACCCCAGGGCCGCTTCATGCAAAACATAATCGACGCCGGCACAGGCATTTGCGCAATCTTCCAGATTGCGGATATCACCTTTGACAAAACGAAATCGCTGCCATTGCTGAGGGCTCACCAGGGATTGCACCTCATCGAGGTTATGCTGAAAACCGGTTGAAAAATTATCGAGCCCGATTACCTTCTGGTCAAGTTTGAGCAGGGTCTCCAACAGGTTTGAGCCGATAAAGCCGGCAACACCGGTGACAAGCCAGGTTTGGGGTGATGCTTTAAGCTCTGTCTGTACTTGCTGATATTTTTTTGGCATTATTTTCTCGTAAAATATTGGGGTCATGATCTTATAATATGGCTATAGTTGCTCCCTTAAGAATAGCAGCATAAAAACCAATGTACAACCGAAGAGTTCTCAGGTGCAACCCAATGCAGCAAAACGTAAAAAACGACTCAGCCCTTGAACGGTCGGCGTTAATCGTCGCGACCTTAACCTCGTTTATGGGGCCATTTATGCTTTCTTCGGTGAATGTGGCGCTACCGGCGATACAATCCGATCTGCATATGGATGCCGTGCAACTCAGCTGGATAGCCACGGCCTACCTGCTGGCGGTCGCGGTGGGTCTGGTGCCGGCGGGGAAAATTGCCGATATACATGGGCGTAAAAAGGTTTTTGCCACTGGTCTGGCGGTATACACTCTTGGTTCAGGCCTGACAGTCCTGGCCAACTCGGCGGCCGTGCTCATTGGCCTGCGGGTCATTCAGGGCCTGGGGGCCGCCATGTTCGTCACGACCGGCATGGCAATCATCACCTCTATTTTTCCACCACATAAACGGGGCAGGGTCATCGGCATATATGTTGCGGCGGTATATATCGGCCTGTCAGTCGGGCCGTTTGTCGGTGGCATGCTCACCCAGCATTTCGGATGGCGCAGTATCTTTCTTGTTATGCTGCCGCTTGGCCTGTTTTCTTTTTTATTGACCCTGCATTATCTGAAAGGGGAATGGCTGGGGGAGCCGGGGCAAAAACTTGATGTCGCCGGGTGCCTGCTCTATGCTCTGGCTATTTTGGCCATAGTCTATGGCGCGACCCTGCTTCCGTCGACCACCGGCACAGGGCTGCTGCTTGCCGGGTTGATTCTGTTCGCCATATTCATCCGCTACCAGATGACGGCCAGGTTCCCGGTCTTTGATGTACAGCTCTTTGTCGGCAACAAGACCTTCGCCTACTCCAGCCTTGCCGCCTTGCTCAATTATTCGGCAACCTATGCGGTTACCTTCCTGTTGAGCCTCTACCTCCAATATCTCAAGGGAATGTCGCCACAGACGGCGGGAAGCGTGCTCATGGCCCAACCGATCATGATGGCGCTTTTGTCGCCGATGGCCGGCAGGCTCTCCGACCGTATCGAACCCCGGCTGCTGGCCACCACGGGAATGATCATCACCGTGATTGGCGTCACTCTTTTTGCGATGCTGCAGCCCGACACCAGCCCATACCTGATCATTGCCAACCTGATTCTGCTGGGTACCGGTTTCGCCCTGTTCAGCTCCCCCAATATGAATGCCATCATGGGCGCTGTCGAGAAAAGACATTATGGACTGGCCTCGGGAACCGTTGCAACCATGCGCTTATTCGGCCAGATGTTCAGCATGGCCGTGGCAACGGTTGTCCTGTCACTTATTATCGGCCGCCAGGCTATAGCCCCGGAGAATTACCACCTGTTTCTGCGTAGCATGCATACGGTCTTTGTTATATCGGCCGTTCTCTGCCTGTCGGGGGTCTATTTCTCCTGGTTCCGCGGCGCCCTGTTACCATCCAGTACACCGGAAGACAGGAGGGAAAAGTGAGGCGGATGAAGAACTGTAATCCCTGATTATGCCGATATTTTTGTCAAGATTTCTTCTTTAGCTGACAAGGGGTTATGCTTCGCCAGAGCCGGAGACGAAAACCATGACGGTTTAGTCAATGGCATCGAATAGGTCTGGTTAACATAACGCATATCTTCGATGGTGTAGAAGGCGTTGGGATTGTATTTTTTGATCATGCCGACAATTTTGGTAAGATTTCTTCTTTTGATGATACTGAAAATCAATTTGACCGGTCCGGACTCACCTGCCGCATCGACACTGGTCACGCCATAACCAGCTTTCCTGAGGACTTCGACCAGTACATCGGCCTCCTTCATGGTAATGATCCTGATTAACAGGTTGCCAAGAGCTATTCTTTCTTCAAGTACCACCCCAACATAATTGCCCGCCCCGAAACCGCAGGCGAAAGCGATATACGTCTGCCATGAATTCAGGTTCTGCATAACCTGAGCCACCGCTATCAACCAGATAAGCGACTCAAAAAAACCGAGCAATGCGGCGATATGTTTTAATCCTTTGGACACAAAGATAATCCGCAGGGTGCCAATGGTTACATCAAGAATACGGGCGAGAAAAACCAGCAGTGGAAGAATGATATAAATAAAGGTTGCGCTGTCGTTTGTAAAAGCCATGTACTGTAATACCTCATTGTTTTTAAACAAAAAAAAAGCTAATCACTCTAGATGAGTGATTAGCTTTAAATTTTCTAATACCCTGTGGGTATAAGCTCAACTTGTAATACCCCTGCGGGGTATAAGCTCAACAACGAAATCGAAGATTTCTGTTTCGCTAAGTGGTCGGGGCGGTAGGATTCGAACCTACGGCCTCCTGCTCCCAAGGCAGGCGCGCTAACCAGGCTGCGCTACGCCCCGACTCTATTGAAAAAGGCTCGATTGTATTAATCGAGCCTGAATAATTTGGCTCCCCGGGACGGATTCGAACCGCCGACAAGGTGGTTAACAGCCACCTGCTCTACCGACTGAGCTACCGAGGATCAGACGTATTTTCTGCGAACTTGCTTCCAGCAGTGTTGCTGCTGATGGTCATCGCCGAACTGACGTAGGCGGGCAATATAAACTGCAGAGGGAAAGGTGTCAACAGATTTTTCAACTCTCCCCTCTATCTTTTTTAGTACCTTACAGATTGTCTCCCGTTTACCGGGGTTAGCAAAACTACCGTCAATCTTTTATTTATCCCGGCTGATGGAGAAATTCCCCCAGCTTTGGCATACCGGCATCACTTCGACACAATTGATATTTACATGGGCCGGTCGACTGGCTGTCCAGTAAATAATCTCGGCGATATCCATCGGAGTAAGCGGCATTGTTCCTTCATAAACCTTGGCGGCCTTCTCGGCATCGCCGCCAAAACGGACAACGGAGAACTCGCTCTCGGCAAGGCCCGGTTCGATATTGGTCACCCGAATCCCGGTTCCCTGCAGGTCGGTTCGCAGATTTCTGGAGAACTGCTGGACAAAGGCTTTGGTCGCACCGTAGGCGTTGCCGCCGGGATAGGGCCATGAGCCGGCGACAGAACCAAGGTTGATGATATGTCCCGTACCCCTTGCAACCATCATCGGCAAAATCCGCCTGGTCATAAAGAGCAACCCCTTGATGTTGGTGTCGACCATAGTTTCCCACTCATCGAGATCCGCTTCCTGGGCAGGACCAAGTCCAAGCGCCAGTCCGGCATTATTGAGGAGGATGTCTATATTTTGAAACTCTTTGGGGATTTCGTGTATCGCCGCCTCTACCTGCCGCCTGTCCCGCACGTCGAAAACCGCAATATGGACATTCGCTTTACCAAATTTTTCCTGCAATTCCTGAAGACGATCTCTGCGTCTTCCGGTTAGAATCAACTTCCAGCCGTTACTGCTGAAAAGCTCCGCACATGCTTTACCAAATCCTGCAGTTGCGCCAGTGATAAGAATTGTTTTTGCCATCGTATTGCCTCGTTTGTGAGCGCCTGTCCATAAATATCTCATTTACAAACAGACTCTCGTTCCATTTTATCCGGTCAAACAGTCTTGAGAAACCGGTGCAGGGAAAGAGTTCCACTGCCCAATCACGACAAATATATTACACCAGAAAAAGCCAAAATCAATCGTTCCGGCTCTGTCCGCACCATCAACCAGCCGATTCGAACCTCTGCAGGACAGCCAGCATTTCAGCAAAGCAGGGATTAGCCTCTTCCAGGGGCCCGTCGGCCGGCTGACTGTCGAGAGCATAGACCGGTTCTTTCAGCACCAGGCTGGCATGATCGACCCCGACCGCTTCAGGGATGACAAAAGAGACATATTGGTTTTCTCCGTTTAAATTTTGCAGGGTCTCTATTTTTTTTACATTGATCACCCGGTCATGTTCCGACCAGGCGGAAAATATGCGTTTTGCCCAAGACCTGCCCACTGCAGTTTGCCTCAATCCATTGATTTCCCGGATCAGTCGCACCAGTTCTCCGGCACTATTCAGGGGAACCCGCTCGTATCGATAGGGATGGTTGCCTACCAGGGATTTTCCGTTGTCCAGAAGCCTGAAGAAACGGTTGCGGAGCAAAAGTTCCACAACCCCGCCAAAAATATTAAAACGTCCACCATACAGGCCAAAGGCCGCCGAGAAAAGATATATATCACCGGTCACCTGCGGGTCAATGCAGGCAAAATAAAAACTCAATATTCCTCCGGTGGAAAGGCCACCGACAGACACCCGATCGGCCCTCCCGGCAGCAGTGCGCACGGCATAACGGACATTTTTTTTCCATTCTTCCAAAGAAACCCCTGCCATATTATCAGGATGGCGCAGGCCATGACCCTGGAGCAG
>JBBRDD010000283.1:0-5510 GCA_038204235.1 Desulfobulbales bacterium | reverse complement strand
AGCCCGCGGCACTGGAGCTCGCCTTCGTACACCGGGCCCATCGGGTTGCCGAGGGCAAAGCAGCCGTTCAGATCGGAGCCGCCCGAGATGGATGCCAGTTGCAGATCTTTTTTTATGTCCTGATAGATGAAATGAAAATCTTCCCTGGAAAGTGGCGAGCCGGTTGAAAGCAGAGCCTTTAACGAACTCAGGTCAAATTGGTTGCCTGGTTTGACACCGGCATTCTTTAGGGCGGCGATATACCCGGCACTGGTGCCGAAAACACTTATTTTCTCCTCCTCGGCCATTCGCCACAGGGCGTCAGGGCCGGGATGAAAGGGATTGCCGTCATACAGCACCAGGGTGGCGCCAACCGCAAGCGACGTGGTCAGCCAGTTCCACATCATCCAGCCGCAGGTAGTGAAATAGAAGATGGTGTCATCTCGTTTGAGATCGGTATGCAGCAGCAGCTCTTTCATCTGGTGGAGCAGCACCCCGCCTGCACTCTGGACCATGCATTTGGGCAGGCCGGTAGTGCCGGAGGAATACATGATATAGAGAGGATGCTCGAAGGGGAGCTGGGCAAAATCTATCGCATCGGCGTCATGTCCGCAAAAATCGATGTAATGCATCGCCTTCGGCAGGTTGGTCAGATCAGGTCTTTCCTTGGTGTACGGGACAACGATGATCTTTTCTATGGACGGTATTTGTTCGATGATTGCAGCGATCTTGGTCAGACTGTCCAGGGCCTTGCCTTTAAAGAAATAACCGTTTGCGGTAAAGAGGATCTTCGGTCTGGTCTGGCCGAATCTATCCAGTACACCTTTACTGCCAAAATCGGGCGAGCAGGACGACCATGTTGCGCCAATACTTGTGGCGGCAAGCATGGCGATGATCGATTCTGGCATATTTGGCATAAACCCGACAACCCGGTCGCCGGCAACAACGCCTGCATGACGAAGAGCCGCAGCAACCTTTGCCGTCGCTCCAAAGAGTTCTTTATAGCTCAGGCTTCTGCGGACAGTATCTTCGCCCCTGAAGATAAGGGCTGTTCTATCGTCCCGGTAACGCAGCAGGTTCTCGGCAAAGTTCAACCGGCTGCCGGTAAACCAGTGTGCCCCCGGCATTTTATTCGGATCATCGATCACCTGTTGATATGCTTTTGCCGCTTTAATATCGGCAAAACGGTACATCTCGGCCCAGAAGTCGGCAATATTGTCCACCGACCACTGGTACAGCGCCTCGTATTCACCAAAATGGGTCCCAAACCTGCTGTTCACTTCCTGCATGAACCGGTACATATTGGAATCCTTGATACGCTGTTCTGTCGGCACCCATAATGGTTTCGGCATATCCTGTCTCTCCTGTTATTTTTTAGGCAATAGCATGCTGCGCCATCTCCCTCAGTTTGTATTTCTGGATTTTGCCGCTGGCGGTTGCCGGGAATTCGTCCACAAAAAAGATATATTTGGGAATCTTGTGATAGGATATTTTATCCTTACAAAAAGCTGCTATTTCTTTATCCGTCGCTTCTTCTCCAATTTTCAACTGGATGAAGGCGGCAACTTCTTCCCCGTATTTTTCGCTCAGAACCCCGACGACCGCCACATCTTTAACCTTCGGATTAGTGTACAGGAATTCTTCGATTTCCCGCGGGGATATGTTCTCGCCGCCTCTGATTATCATATCCTTGATTCGACCAGTGATTTTGCAGTAGCCATTTTCGTCCATGACGGCGAGGTCCCCGGTGTGCAGCCAGTTATCCTCGCTTATCGCTATTGCCGTTGCTTCATCCATTTTATAGTAGCCCTTCATCACGTGATAGCCCCTGGTGCAAAGCTCTCCCTGTGTGCCAAAGGGCACTTCTTCATCGGTCAGGAGGTTGGCGATTTTCACTTCAACATTGGGTAATGCCTTGCCAACAGTGGTGGTTTTTAATTCGAGGGAGTCGTGGTCCCTCGTCTGGGTGATTCCCGGCGATGCTTCTGTCTGTCCGTAGACAATAGTCATCTCGCCTGCCCCCATGTCTTTGATCACTCGTTTCATCACCTCGATCGGACAGGTTGAACCGGCCATAACACCGGTACGCAGACTCGAGGTGTCATAGCTGTTTTTATCCATCTCTTCAAATTCGGCAATGAACATGGTTGGTACCCCCAGCAAGGCGGTGCACCTGGAGGCTTGAACCGTCTGCAAGACGTTGGCGGCGGTAAACGAGATGACCGGGGCCATGGTCGTTCCCGAAACCATGCAGCACAGGGTCCCGATAACACAGCCAAAGCAGTGGAAGAAGGGGACAGGGATGCACATCGCATCGTCCGGGGTGAGTTTCATGCACTCGGCCATACTCAGTGCATTGCCGATCAGATTGGTGTGCGAAAGCATAACACCTTTCGGCGTTCCCGTCGTACCGGAGGTGTACTGCATATTTATGACATCTTCGGGGTCAAGCGAGTCAAGCCTCGTCTTCAGGTCCTGATCCGATACTTGTCTGCCCATCGCCAGGACATCCTGCCAATTGTACATCCCGGCGATCTTGTCTGTGCCGAGATAGATGATGTTTTTCAAAAAGGGCAGTTTTTCGCAATTGAGTTTGCCGGGTTCGCTGTCTTTTATGATCGGACAGACCGCGTTTAAAACCTTGAGATATTCATCAGGCTCTCTCACTCCGCCGGTAAGGATAAGGGTCGTGGCATCAGACTGGCTGAGAAGAAAATCCAGTTCACTGCTGCGATAATTGGTGTTGACCGTCACCAGGACCGCCCCCATCCTGGCACTGCCATACTGGGCATAGACCCACTCGGGAAGATTGTTTGCCCAGATCGCGACCTTGTCGTCCCGGCGAATACCGAGCGCCATAAGCCCCTTCGCGACATCGTCGAATATTTCTCTCAGTTCCCTGAAATTTTTTCTAATGCCAAGGGTATGGTATTCAAGACCAATATTATCGCCGAAATTGTCCGCCAGAATATCGACAAGATTACCGATGGTCGTCTGGCCCACCTTGATGTCAGGCTTGTTCATCCTCTTCTCCTTTGCCATGAATTGATAAGAGTGCGCTGCGTGATCTTTTGTTTACGCGAGCTGCGGGCGTATCAGAAACTGAACCCCTCCGGCAGTTGTTCTTTTTTGGTCCCTTCCGGTACCCATGACAGATCGAGAATGGTAAATGTAGGTCCGCTGGTCTTGAAGATCGGCAGCACCTTCATGCCGAACTTTGGCTCACCAAGGCTGAGGTAACTCATTAAAATGGTGGCCACGCCATCAAATTCAATATTGATAAATTTAATCGGTTTATTAAGCAGGTTGAAGGCTCCGGACCGTTCACAGACCATGAAGGTATGGATACGGGCGCTCTTCTGGGCGACAGCTGTCAGATCGATCACACTGTTTTTACCGAGACAATCCGGGCAATGAATCCTAAACGGGATGTAGATTGTTCCCTTGGTGCCACAACCGGCGTTGTCGCAGCGAGTCGCCAGCAGTTTACCCTGACTCAGCGATTCGAAAAATATCGCTTCCCCGCCATAGGAATGCATATAGGTCATGTCCCTGGGGTTGGTGACACCGAGAAGCTTCCAGCCATCATCGGCATCGCGTATCGGGGTGTTTGGAGTGAGATGATGAAAATCGCCTTTTATTTTATATTTATTGTCTTTGACAAAGACCTGTCCGAACATGCTCATAGTGTTTCTCCCTAAATCATTAGTAGTTAGGCACTTACACCTCTCAAGGGGGTACTGAACTGAGTACCCGGCTTATTTCCCATTTACCGGGGGCAGCAAATGATCGGGGTCCATAAGGATAGTGGAGGTGACATGAGAGCCGACCCCGGCATGGCTGATGGCCATGCCTCTTTTTGCGCCCTGCACCTGCAGGTTGGTCCAGTCACCTGGCTTTTGCCGATTAAATTTCTGCCAGAGTTTTTCATCGCCATGGAGTTCTTCCCATCTGTTCCAGATATGTGTCGCCACCTCAAAAGTCTGCATGATGCCTGTCGCACCCACCGAATGCATGCAGCCGATCAAGCCGCCGGACAGATTGGATGGGAGCTTGCCGGGTTGTCCTGTATGGGGATTGGTGTGATAGCAGTCGCCTGATTCCACATAGTCCCGGCCGTATCCATAGGGGCGTATGCCGATGTCCTCATAGGTCTGGACATCGCTGATGGTAAAGGCGTCATGGAGTTCGACCACATCGAGATCTTTGGTCGGATCGGTGATCCCGGCCATGCCGTACCCGTAATAGGCGGCAATCCTCGCTGCGAGAAAACCGGTAAATCCAGGATATCTGTCGCCACCGGGGAAACGCTCGCCCAGGTCTTTATACTGATCGGCAGTCTCATTGGGTAAAAGTGGAATGGCCATATCCAGCCGATCAGCAGGACGCAGGGTATGAGATCCGGCGGCAACATAGATGCGTAAGGGTTTGTTTTTGGAGTTTGCGGTAAGCTGCGTGGCGGTATCTTCATCGCAGAGGATAGCGCAGGCAGCGCCGACACTCATCAGACAGCAGTCGAGGGCGCGTAATGGATAGGCGACTACTGGTGAATTCAGGACATCATCGACGGTGATCTTCATCGGCGACTGGGCAAACGGGTTGAACCGGGCGTAACCGTGATGTTTTACTGATATTTCCGCCAGGGTCCTTCTGAAGGAGTCTTCCGATTTGCCAAAGATCTGCCAGTAGCGTTGGGCCATAACCGCATAATAGCCGGTATAGATATGACCGAGTGGCGATTCCCAGTCTTTGTCGGCAGCACATGAAATAAGAAAATTCCCTTCATCGGTGGGGACCTCATCCATCCTTTCCCAGCCCATGACCAGCACGCAATCGGAGTAGCCCGAGGCCACGGCCTTCATACCTTCCCACAGGGTTGACCCTCCCGTGGCACCGCCTGTTTTCACGCCGACGTTGCCAAGCGGATCTAATCCAAGCCGGTCATGGATAACCGATTCGCCTAGCAGCTGGTCGCCGAAATGATCGGCAAAATGACCGTAATAACAGCTATGGATATATCGCTTTAACTCCGCCGGGGAGATGTCGAGGAGGTCGGCTGCCATGATGAAAGCGTCAATACACAGTTCTTCTGTTCGTTTATCCGGAAAGGCACGATCAAACTTGGACTGGCCGGCCGTCACCAGATACACCGGTCGCTGCAATCTGGGAATTTTCAACTGTTGTTTGCTGAACGTGATCATAACTCAGTCTCCTTGTCGGTTAGAGGGTTGCGTGCCGTGAGCGTTTAAAGCGTTCCCACCCATAAAACAAAACTGATGTTGCTGCTGTTATTGCTAATCTTCTGGCAGGCGGGATGAGACCAGAAATGGACTGAATCCCCTTGTGCAAGAGCATGTTTTTCGTCACTGAGCATCAACTGGACCGACCCTTTCAGGACACAGAGAAGTTCCTGGCCGTTTTTGATGTTTTTTCGTACAGGAATAGATTTGCCCGGTTCGATGGCGAGAATGGATGAGTCGATGATAATGCGGTCTTCCGGTGCGAAAAAGCGGCGGGTGACAAAGCCGGTA
>JBBRDD010000282.1:0-5524 GCA_038204235.1 Desulfobulbales bacterium | reverse complement strand
AATGTGCAATCCTTGCTGCGCCATGAAATAACGTCTCTGTCTACGAACCACAAAGCCATTAACGGATATAAGCCACAGGGATCAGATAGAAATAATATAATTCGCGCTGCTTATTAGTGAATTAGAAAAAATATTCTTGCGCTCTTTGCAAGAATATTTTTTCGTGAATGAACTTATCCCGCAACGCTTCTGGGCGGGATTAGTGACCAGTTAATAATTATCTTGTGCTCTTTACAAGATAATTATTTCGTGAATGAACTTATTCCCCTCAAGGGGGGACTGAACAGAGTCCAGCAACGCTTTTCGGCGGGATTAGTGAAAAATACCATCAAGGAACGAGTCAGTCAAAATTCATGAAAAGTGAAAGGATAATGCCCCCCAATACCCAGATAACCGATGTTGCCCAATTTTTCGCGGCGATAACGGCGGAATATGAGTATTTCGAGCGCAATGTCCTGCAGATAATCGACAAAATCCCCGCCTGTTCGCCACAGCAGATACAGGCTCAATGCAACGAGATCGGAGAACAACGGGACAAATTAACAATTTTGGATGAGCAAATGTTTGCCATCATCGATCTGGCCGGAAGCGAAATCTCTCAAACGCCCATGGTCCATACCTACCGGGTGGCCTTTGCCAGAGCCACAATGGCCTGCAATAACCTCTCTCAAAAATTACGGGCCTTACGCGCAACCTTGTGAGGGGGGGTAGTCTCCGCTTCGCGTTCCTCTCTTTGCTTGCTGCGAACCTTGTTTAATGCTAAAAGAATTATTCTATTCCCCTTTTAATATTTTATTTTAAACAGGAACACTATGGCCTCCGACACGAACGTTCTGCAGAATATCCCCGACGGCAAGCCCGTCCGAATCTTCATCCCTCTTCTGGACCGACCTGAACGTGTCAGAGCCCAATGTCTCTATCAGAAGAACGAACCACCCAAATTTTCCCTTCTTTTCAAATCGGGGGTTCTGCCTGTTGAGGAAATAGATATTCAGAAGTCATGCATTATCAGCATCGACATGGGGGGACCCACCGTCTCTTTAGAAGCGATGATCCAGCAGGTTACCAATCAGCAGACCCTGGCAATGATTGTGCAAAAGTCGATAAGTCATGACCAGATGCGTGATTTTTTCCGGGTTGATGCAGTGACCAGCGTTATCTCAAAATCCTTTCAGACCGAGCACTTTAACAGTAAAACCGAACCGTGGTCGGCAGAGGGACAGACCGTCGATATCAGCGGCAGCGGGATTCTGGCAATATTTAAAGAAAAACCCCAGCCGGATCGGCAGGTAACTCTGGAAATTACGACCCCATCCATCGAGCCAGAGACCATCAAAGTTCTCGCCCATCAGATACGGGTGCAGGAATTACATGACGGCCGTTTTGAGATCGCCTATCATTTTGACGATATCACCACTGAAGATCGAGATAAGATCATTGGCTGTTGTCTTGTTATTCAACGGAAAATGCTCCGCCTCAAAGTGACGGTGAAAGAGTAGCTATGTCCACCGATATCATAGCCATCGTCGCATCCATCCCTGACCGCCAACCGGCATCTCTTACGGTAATTGACCCGGCCGGCAAAGCGATACAGTTATCCTGCAACTTTAAAGAATCGGAAGCACCTGGTTTTTTCCTGTTGTTCTCCCCAGGAACCATACCAGAAAATATTGGCAAAGATTGGCGATGCGTCCTGATCAGCAAGGACACTCACGGAGAAACGGTCACGTTTTCGGCAAAAATTGTCGAACTACTGAACAGTCGGGTTATTGAGTTAATGGCTAAAAAGTCAATCCGACCCGAAGACCTCCGCGAATATTTTCGGGTGAATCTCAAGGCGCCGGTAGAAATTTCTTACGACCCCGGGCAAATCGACAAAGATGAACAACCGCTTGACCTTGGGGGAGAAACAGTAGACATTTCCCAGACCGGGATGTTGACAATTCTCACTGATGAATGCCGGACAACCCTGCCGGTAATTATTGAACTCAAGCTGCCCAATCCTGCCGAGACCGTTATCTGTACTGGTTGTGTCGTCCGATCGAAAAGGATTCGTAAAGGTCGTTGGCTGACCTCTTTCCATTTCGACAAAATATCTGATAAAGCAAGAGATATAATCGCCAAAAACTGTTTTGCCGAACAGCGCCGCCAGCTGCGTGAGAACATCCATACCTAAAATCAGGAGCTGATTGTTCACCCGGGTTAATTTTTCACTGTCTTCGATGGATAAAAAGATATGGCCACTATCCTCCCCCTTAGCTCCATAGCCACCATCGGCTCTGCGACATCGCAAGGCAGAGGGCGCAGCCAGGGACAGCAGACGCCGACGGAAAGCCAGCTGTTCAAAGCGATAGTTGTTGAGGCCAGGGGCGATAACCGTTTTATCCTCGATATTGGCGGTACGCGGCAGGCCGTCCAATCGGAGGCGGCTCTCACCCCAGGCCAGTCGCTCAGGCTCCAGGTGGTTAAAACCGAGCCACAGATTGAACTGCAGATTGTCGTAAGTCCTCTCAACCAACTACAGGGTCGATCTCTGACAATGCTTGGTAAAAACATAGATCTCGCCGGTCTGTTACAGAGATTTCAGCAACAGAATCCATCACTGCTGGAATCTCTCTCCCCGACCACTCGCTCCACCCTGGAAAGTTTTTCTACCTTGCAGCAAAACGGGGTCGCGGGGAAAGAAGGCGGTGCTGTACTCAGGGAACTCATCAGTAGTCTTGGTTTGAACCTGGAACAATTACTTGCCCGCGGCGATAAAAACGGGGCATTACACACCCTGAAGGCGGCTCTGCTGGAAATCGCCCACAGTTTTACGACTCCCGGCGATATAACCGAAACCAGCCGGAAAATTCTCTCCACTCTTGAGCTCTTTCAACTGGCGCAACTCCAGACTGCCACTGATACGCAGCTTATCCTGCCCCTCCCCCTGCCCTTTCTCGAACAGGGATATCTCCTCATTGACCAGGGCGACAAGGATTCCGCGGGAAACAATACAGCCGGTACGGAAAATCGTTTTTCCCTGCATCTGACCGTCTCTGCCCTTGGCAATCTTCAAGTCGATTTTTTACAGAATCCTGAAGGACTGTTTATAAGATTTCGTGCAGACTCTCAGGAAAAAGCCGATTTTATCGCAACATTCAGCACTGATCTGAAGAAGGCCATAACTGATATTCCGCTGATAAACGTGTCGTTTTCCGGCGACGCCCCTGATCCAATCCAGGACCTGATCCGCCAGCTTGTACCAGCCGGCAATCGGATAGTTGACACCAAGGCTTGATATGGTTGAACGAAAATCGACAGAAAAACCGCCGGCGAAAGCCATTGCCATCGTCTACAATGAAAATGAATCGGCGGCCCCGAAGGTGGTTGCTACCGGCAAAGGGGTCATTGCCGAAAAAATTATTGCCACCGCAAGAGAAGCCGGAATCCATATCCAGGAGGATGCCGACCTGGTCGAGCTTTTGTCAAAAATACCAGTAGGTGATGAAATCCCGACAGAACTGTACCAAACCGTCGCCGAAGTGCTCGCGTTTGTCTATCAGATAAATGAGAAATTCAAGGAAAAGACCAGCGGGTAAATATTTTAAAACACCCATCCCACCACATTTACGCCTTATACCTGTTTCGTGGTCCAATCGCAAATTGGCTCACGATCCCGCGAAATTCTGCAAATCTCATAAACAAGCCAACAAAAGTCCCCCATATGCGCAGGCATCTCGACTTTGCCTGCATCATCTTTTCACCGGTTAATGGGATTTCTTTTGCCATCCGGCAGAGTTCATCAGTCTGGCGACCTCGTGAGCAACGTAATACAGTTCAGTGGCAAACGACTCTTCCTGAAACTCCCCGTCCTCATCAAGATAGGTCCTGGTCTCTTCCAGCACTTCGGTACTCGACGGACCAAAACATTGATCAAAACGCCAGGAACCTTGTCTGCAGGTAAGACCAAGAGTCGCCAAACGCTCGCCTGAACGACTCCGAATTGAAAAGAGGCAGTACGTTAACTCAGCGCATTGTTCGAGAAAATCTCGACAGCAATTATTCATATGGTAGCTTTCCGACTTCAATAATTTCGCCGATGTTAATGGCATTATTAAATATCTACCGATAAGCATTTCCGACAATTGACACTTCCATTTTCTCGGTCGCCTCTCAATAGAATTACCGGCGGTTAACTCGGTTGCAAAAAGGCCATTACTAGTATCGACTTTTGATTGAGATAACATTTTCTTTGTACCTCCAGACGGTTACCCGTCCTCCTAAGATTAAACAGTGAACAAAAACGAATTATACCGATTGCCACAGCTGATCATGTACCGGTGAGGAGCGCATACAAACAGTCCAGCTGCCGGTTCTCCATCTAACGCTCATACCGACCGGGATTCTTGTTCAGATTCCCTTCCAGTCCATCCTATATTTTTATTATGACACACCAGGGGTATCACATAGTGAGTACCCTGCAGTTTTTTTCATTTTTCTGAAAATAAATTGGTTAATGAGGACCGATCTTCGATGGTATGACTGGTTGGAGCGTCTCGTTGAGATGCAGCTTGAGGGGTGTCGCGGCAGTGAATATGCGTACTATTGTTAGTTGGCTGAATTGATCGATGAAGAGAGGGATATGTGCAAACCTACCCTTTTGGTAAAAGATACTTCAAGGCTTGACTGCACCTCCATTATTGTGTAAGGAATGAAATGCGGCAAGTCATCATTGTTTGCCTTGCTAGCGATTTGATATTCCGTCTTTTTTACTCACCTTTTCAGGAGATACCTATGACGAAATCTATGAATTTCAGAAAAGCTATGGCATTTGCGTTGATCGTGAGTCTTTTAGTTCTTACGGGTTGTGTCACCGCAAAACAGACAAAACTTGATCTGGGTTTAAAACCATTAAATAATGAACAATTGCACGAACTGTTTTCAAACACTTTCTCAGGCTCTTTTGTTAACGATAAAAATAAGATGACCACTCAAGTAACCTACAACAAAGACGGAAGTCAAACGCTGAGTAACCGAAAACTTTCTGACACCGGAAATTGGAGAATTGCAGGGGATGAATATTGTTCAAAATGGAAAATTGTTCGGAAAGGCGCTGAAGAATGCAGCTCGTGGTTTAAAATAGCAGACAACCAATATGAAGTTTACAGCACAAGTGGATCTTTCGTAGGAGTACTGACTGTCAAATAATTTACAGTAGTCGTGCTCTGATTTTACAGACTGTCAGCAAGGAATTATATGCTTTAAATATATATACCGACACTAAAGATGTTATGGAACTGCTCGAGTTAGATAGACTCGTCAATGTATCTTAAACTGCACGCAGTTTTTCACTCAGTAAATAAAAAAGGGTTTACAGAATATTCTGTAAACCCTTTATATTTGGCGGAGCGGACGGGACTCGAACCCGCGACCTCCGGCGTGACAGGCCGGCATTCTAACCAGCTGAACTACCGCTCCAAACTTGTTACTGATTTGATGCTAACCTATTACAATCTTTTTTTGGTTGTGGTGGGCGACACAG
>JBBRDD010000281.1:0-5528 GCA_038204235.1 Desulfobulbales bacterium | reverse complement strand
TTCTTAACGAGTTCTGGCCGAAACCTGTGGTCTCTCTCATCTTCTTTGAGGGTTGGCAGGATTTCTTTCTGGGCAAAATCCTTGGCCATATCCTGCATCATCTTCTGCTCGTCATTCAACTTGAAATGCATTATTTTCTCCCTAACCTATTCATTTATTCAGTAACTCCATCAATGTGTTGTAATTGCTTTTGGCACTTCCTTAAACCGGCCGGTCGGTATTTATCGAAAATCGTGATTGGAGATCCACTGAGAATATCTGACAGATCAAGCATGGCCGTTACATTACAACCGGAGCAAAAGCCTTCTTTTTACAAAATGACTTCCACCCCGAGTCCCAGCTTCTTCGCTTTTGTCAGAACCAGATCTGCAGTCGCCAGATCCTGCACGGCCAGGCCAACGGATTTAAAGACAGTAATTTCATCATCGGCTTCCCGAGCTCCCTTCATTCCAGTGACGATTTCCCCTAACTCACCGTAAATATGCTCTTTAGAAATCAAACCTTGTTCAATAGGTTGTAAAATATCACCAGCTTCAGAGAGACACGCTTGCATCTGATCAACCACTATTTTCGCTCGCATAATTGTTTCCGGTGGTATTTCACACATATCAGGACGATAGGATCCGACACTGTTAATATGGACACCGACGCCTATTTCAGAGTCTTTAAAAACCGGCAGCATGGAGGTGGTTGCCGTGCAAATGACGTCAGCTTCCGACAAGACATCCATAGACGCGGGAGCGATGATCTCTATTCCTAATTTTTCCTTCATTTTTTTGACAAAGTCTTCTCTGCGCTCTCTGTTGTGATCGAATATATATGCCGTTTTGATCTCTCGTACTGTGCACACCGCTTCAAGCTGTGTTTCTCCCTGCACTCCTGCCCCGAAGATAGCGACAATTCTTGCATCCTCACGTGCCAAAAGTTTTGTGGCAAGTCCGGAAACAGCTCCTGTTCTCATTGCCGTAACAACCTCACCATCCATCACGGCAAGAGGTGAACCAGTGGATGCATCAAAAACCATGACCATGGCCTGAATCATGGGAAGCCCCTTACTCGGATTATCTTGATGAACGGTCACTGCTTTTAAACCAACTTTTTGTATATTCGGCAGATAAACGGGCATAAACAACGCCCCGCCATTTTCACCTGGCATCGCCAAAGTTGACCTCAGCGGCACCACCGCTCCCCCGTTTACCAACTGGGCAAATGCATCTCGCATTGTTTCTATGCAGTCTTGCATTGTTAAGACCCTGCTTACATCTCTTGCCGAGAGACAAAGAATTTTGTTTTCTTTCATTTTATGCATCGCCCTTAATCAAAAACAGTTTTCCAGATTATTTACCGAACTTTCCAACCAAGCGTTAAAGGGTGTTTATTTTTTCTGTAAGCACAGGGACGAAGACTTTCAGGTCAGCAACGACCAAGACGTCTGCAACCTCACCGATCGGGGCGTCCCTGTCGGTGTTGATGGCAACCACGAACTCGGACTTCTTCATCCCGGCCAGATGCTGGATGGCGCCGGAAATGCCGCAGGCCATATAGAGCTTTGGCGACACAATCTGGCCCGTAGTCCCAACCTGCCGGTTGTGTTCGGCCCATTCCGCATCGACAACAGGGCGACTGGCACCATATTCGCCCTTCAGGGCCTGGGCTAATTCTGCAATAATCGCAATATTCTCCGGCTTACCGATACCACGGCCGGCACTCACTATCACCTGGGCCTTGGTCAGGTCGACCCCACCCTTCTCAGCCTGTTCATAGCCCCCAAACACAAGTTTGCCGGTGGCGGCAGTACCGATCTTCTCGATTGACGGGCTGCCAGATGGCTCCTCTGTGAGACTGAAGGCCCCTCCCTGCAGGGTCAGGACCGTGACTGCTGTCTTGGAGGCGACCTTTCGGAGCAACTTGGAGTTGCAGACCGGCAAGACAGGCACGCCATCAACAATATCCGCCACCTCGGAGAACTGCGCCGCTTTCAGCGCAAACGCAATCCGAGGGGCCAAGTCCCAGCCGTAGGACGAGTGGCTAAAGACCACCATATCCGGTTTCTCTTTGGCAATAACCTCAAGCAGCATCTGTTTATGGCCGTCCGGATTGAATTCACCGCAGGTCGCGGCATCGGCGAGGTAAAGCTTCCCTGCAAATTTCGGTAAAGCATTTTCAGAGCCTGCTAAAAACATTACGCTCTCCGCACAAAGCTTTTTGGCAAAGGCCATCAATTCGCTCGCGCAGCCAAGCAGTTTTCCTTCTCTATATTCTGCAACAAGTAGTGTTTTCATCGGGTCCTCTTTAGGCCAGAACGGCGGTTTTCTCTTTCAGGATTTTGATCAATATGTCGGCAAGATCGGCCACATCCCCTTCCAGAATCAGGCCGGTTCCTTTCTTCTCCGGAAAGTACAGGGAGGTGGTTTCATCCAGTGCCTGAGCCTGCAGCAGGTCGGCAACCGGAATAATAAGCAGCTCCTTCTTTTTGGCCTTCAGAATATTGGGCAGGGTCAGATAACGCGGACTGTTCAAGCCGAGCTGACAGGTGACAAGCGCTGGGACCGACGTGGTGATCCTGGACTTCACCCCGCCTTCCAACTCCCTTTTCACCGAGATCAGGCCGCCCTCAAAGCTAAAACCTACGATAGTCGTAACGCAGGGCATCCCCAGCATCTCGGCGACAAGGACACCCACCTGAGCGCTGCCCCGGTCCTGGGACTGCATCCCGGTGAAGATCAGGTCAAAGTTTTTGGGCCCGGCAAACTCGGCTATTATCGAGGCGATGGAAAAGGGGCCCTTCTTAAAAGATGCATCATCGGCCACATGGACGCCGCGGTCGCAGCCCATGGCCAGTGCTTTCTTCATGGTCTCCTTCACCCGCTCGGGGCCGATGCAAAGCACTGTCAGATCGCCACCAGTCTCCTCTTTGAGTTGCACCGCCTGCTCGACCGCGTATTCGTCATACTCGTTCATCCGCCAGGCGAGATCGGCGCTGTCATACCAGGTACCATCTCCACCCACTTTGAATTTCGATTCCATATCCGGAACCTGTTTGACACAAACCAGTATATTCATTGTTTTCTCCTGTTTATTGTCGTGGATTACTACTCGCTTCGTTCCATCGGAATCTCGGTGCTATCGGGTGGCTTGTGTTTGTCTTCGAGCTCCGCACCTTTCCCCCTGTCTTCAGGCAAGGGGCAGGCAGAACGCACAGCTATTATCAAGGGTGTAAGGGATGCAATAAATGTCGTTATGGCGGCCCAGCGTGCAGGGATTGAGGGAGGTGCAGGACAAGAATGTCTCAAGATCCCAGGCAACTTGCGATAAATGTGCGATACCAGGCGCGGCAATATGACCTGTAACCGATCTATTCACGTCGCCGCTATTATCCAGAGATTTGTCAGGGTTGCGAGCAAATATTACAGCGACGCACGAGCAAAAAACGCTCTGACCGAATATCTCATCAGCAACCCATCACGGATGACCGCATCATGTATTACCAAGGGACACAACCGTTTTTTCCAGCATGGCGATCGCTGTCTCATATTGCCCGGCCTTGAAGCGCAATTGCAAAGCAGCTTTGAGCATATCCATGGTCAACACTTTATTCTGTTGTGCCAGAACAGCCAAAGCAACCAGCGCCCAGTCCTGAGACTTTATTTTTTCGGCTTTATAATCAATCTCGATTATGGATGCCTGGCACGCCGGCAGTTCAATGCCGGATGCTTTGATGACCAGGGCTTCCGGTGAAAGATGTGCCAACATTTTTTTCCGGCGATTGACACCTTCCGGAGCCAGGGCAATGACGACAGAAGGATTTTCAATCCCGGTATATTCAATTTCGGTATCGGAAAGAATGATATCGCTCACAGAGTGGCCCCGCATGACGGTAATCGGATAGTCGCTCTTCTGTGCCGCGTGACATCCCGCCGCAGCTCCGGCCAGACACAGCAGTTCTCCGGCGGTAATAATGCGCTGGCCGGCACTTCCCAGTACAACCACTTCCATGCGGCCCGACTGCGGGGCAGTGCAGGACGTTTCTATACGGACCGGCTCGCTTGCGGGGAGGAGCTTTGCTGCCTCTTGCCGGTAAGCCCTGCCATATTCCGCTCGTCCATTGCTGATCTTGTAGTCATCCAAATCAGGGAGTTTAGCCAGATCAGACTCGATTTTTTGGGGGGTAATCTTATTGCGACGGGTGTAACGGCCGGGACAAATCCCCCAGATGTCGAGCAGTGAAAAACCGTCATATGCCAGGGCCGCCTCCAGACCTTCCACCAGTCCCTTATCATAGGTGGATATGCGGTCGACATAAGCGGCTCCTGCGGCCCCCGCGACCTGACAAATATCAATGGGTTTTTCCAGCTTGTTTAAAAAGCCCGAGCCCACCTGTGCATCCTGGGGAGTCGTCGAAGAGCACTGACCGCCGGTCATGCCGTAGTTAAAGTTATTGAGAACCAAAAGCGTCAGATCGATATTTCGCCGACAGGAGCTCAATACATGGGCACCGCCGATCCCAAGGCCTCCGTCGCCCATGGTCACGACCACCTTTAAATCCGGTCGGGCCATCTTGATCCCGGTCGCATACGTGAGGGCCCGGCCATGAAGGCCATGAAAAGCGTGGGTATTAAAAAACGTGTCGAACAGGCCGGAACAGCCAATATCAGAAACCATAACGACATCTTTTCCGGAAAGCCCCATACGCAGCAATGCCTGATCCAGGGCATGCAGAACTTGTTCATGGGAACATCCGGGACAGAACACCGGGGGACGCTTGCTGTTTAATAGACTATCCATTTTGAATCACCTCCTGAATCTGCCCTGGCTTGATCAGCTCGCCATCCATCTGGCCCAAAAAGTCGATTTTTTTATCGGTCAACACCCGCTGAAGTTCCCGGACATACTGACCCAGATTCATCTCCGCCATGACCACCCGCGGGTATGGCGCGGCCTTTTCCAAAATCAGCTGTTCGGGAACGGGCCACAGGGTTTTCAGGATCAGCAGGGATGCCTTTGTGTTGGTGTGTTGAACTTTTTTTACAGCCGCCATCGCCGCACGGGCGGTTACCCCATAGGCAATCACCAATGTCTCGGCACCCGGGACCAGGTATTCATCGTAGTAAGTAAAAGAGGCGATGTTTTTTCGAAGTTTATCATCCAACCGCTGCTGGACTCGGCCTATTTGCTCCGGATCGGTTGTAATGTAACCGTCTGTTCCGTGGGTCGAGGAGGTTTGCCTGACCAGACGCTCGCCGCCGATAGGCAGAAAATCCGGTACCAGTTGGTCTTCGTGCACGCCAAAAGGCATAAAGGGCCGGTCCGCATCAGCAGCTCGGCGATCGATTACCTGCGGAAGATCCAGTGCGTCCAGATCAATCGTCTCGCGAGTCATGGAGACTTCCTTGTTGGCAGCGACAAAAACCGGACATCGATATTGCTCGGCCAGGTTAAAGGCCTGCATGGTAAGCGTATAACAGTCCTTTACATCCACCGGCGCAAGGACGATCACCGGCAGTCCCCCACTGTTGCTCCATTGCAGA
>JBBRDD010000280.1:0-5579 GCA_038204235.1 Desulfobulbales bacterium | reverse complement strand
CGACAGACGTTTACCGTAATCGACTACCAATTTAGCCAAGCATCAGGAGAGAGGTATGTGTCGTTTAGCCCTGAAAACCGCCAATGAACCGTTTTCGCCATACGAGGTTCTTTCGGCAATGGAAGCTATGCAGGAAGGGTACGATGGATCTGGACTAGGTCTGTTGCTCCGGGGTATGGAGTTTGAAGATTTCAAATATAATCCCCGATTTCCTATTCTGTCTGGAATCGCCCATACGGAAATAGCATGGAAGAGAGTGACCGAATATATGGAGATACGTGGTTACGAGCTAAAATATGACCACCGTTTCCACATGGAACCGGACCTCATTGAAGCCGACGACCGTTTTCGCTATTTCCTTCGGGCTTACCGTATGCCAGTTGCCTTCCGGGATCAAAGTGATGAAATACGAGAAGCTGAGCTGCTGCGCACCCGCCTGGCTCTCAGAAATCTGACCAATGAGGTCGACAAGGTTACTATCTTTTCCTTTTATCCCGACGTCGCCATGATCAAGGAAGTCGGCTGGCCAATGCAGATCGGCAACGCGCTCTGCCTGCACGATGGTCAGATCAAATCCCGGGTATGTATGGCCCAGGGGCGTCAGAACACCAATTACGGTATTAACCTTTACGCCTGCCATCCCTTTTTTATTCAGGGTATCTCTACCATGACCAACGGCGAGAACACTGCTTTTGTGCCCATCCGTGACTGGCTGGTCGGCAAGAAATTTTCCGGTTATACCGGCTATCAAAGCGACAGTGAAGTGTTCACCCACATCCTCCACTATACGTTAAAAAAACTGAAGCTGCCTCTTCAGGCATACAAACACATCATCACGCCGCTCAATCCTACAGAGCTGGCCGAGCATCCCCAGGGAGAGTTCCTCGCCGGGCTTCGCCAGGTCTGCAAACGGCTCATCATCGACGGGCCTAATGCAATAATCGGCAGTTTGCCCGATGAGACATGCATGATTGTCATGGATCAAAAAAAGCTTCGCCCTGCGACCGTTGGCGGTCGGGATGGAGTTTGGGCGATCGCCTCCGAACTCTGCGGTGTCGATGCGATGATCCCGGATCGCGATCCATCCCTCGATTTTCAACCGATGCGTGAACATACAGTTATCATCCCCCCCCATAGAAAGGAATTAGAAATATGGTCTCAGTACGATCCGTTTCCATTACCCCTAGCAGCCTGACCCCTGCAGATCTACCCTGGATTATTGAGCACCGGGAAGACCGATGTACCCTCTGTGGCCGATGCACCTCAGTGTGCCCAAAAGGTGCCATCCGACTCGCTCATATGCGGCAGAGAGTCCCAAAACTTGATGTCTTTAACAAAACCAGGGGCAACGACTACCGAACCTTTACCGGTATCCGTCAAGAAACCGATCCGGCGAAACTTTGTATCGGCTGCGGCATGTGCTCCATGGTCTGTCCTAATGAAGCGATAACTCCTGTACCAGGCACCAACGAAAACCGCACCGCCTTCTTTCAAAATCAGAAAGGAGAGCCAATGAAGCGTGGCGGCCGTCGTAATACAACAGGCCCAACTCTTCTTGACCGGATCATGTTCAACCGGATTTCCATGCTTACCGATCCGGCGCTTGATGCCGGCAGACATGAATTTACGACTACCACAACCCTCGGTCGGATACTCTCTCCCGAAGATTTTCTTGAACGTACCTTAAATGGAGGATGGATTCCACCATCCAGGGAGGTTTTCCCATTTATTATTGGATCCATGTCCTTTGGTGCCCTCTCCCCGAACATGTGGCTTGGTCTACTGCAGGGGGTTGCCTACTGCAACGAGGTCCTTGGAATTCCCGTTGTCATGGGTACCGGCGAAGGTGGATGTCCTCCCTGGGTCCTCAGGAGCCCGTATCTGAAATATATCATTTTGCAGATTGCCTCCGGCTATTTCGGCTGGGATGAGATCATTCGCGCCATTCCGGAAATGCAATGCGACCCGGCGGCGATTGAAATCAAATACGGCCAGGGAGCAAAACCAGGCGATGGCGGCCTGCTCATGTGGTACAAGGTTTCCAAACTCATTGCCCGTCTGCGCGGTGTGCCCGAAGGAGTAGACCTGCCGTCACCGCCGGTCCACCAGACTTTATACTCCATTGAGGAAAGCGTCATGAAAATGATCCAGACTCTTTCCACCGCTTTCCAGCATAAAGTGCCGATTTATCCGAAGATCTCTGCCTCGACATCGGCAAAATCAGTCTTGAATAACCTGGTCCGCAACCCTTATGCCGGTGGGCTGATGATCGATGGCATAGACGGCGGCACCGGTGCAGCCTATAACGTCTCCATGGACGCCACCGGACATCCGATTGCTTCCTGTGTGCGGGATTGTTACCTGGATCTTGCTGCTCAGGGCAAACAGAATGAAATTCCCATCTTTGCCGCTGGTGGTATCGGTAAAAACGGCAACGTCGCCCAGAACGGTATGGCGATGATCATGCTGGGCGCCTCTGGTGTCCATATCGGCAAATATATCATGCAGGCCGCCGCCGGTTGCCTGGGTAACGAAAAAAATCGCTGCAATGTATGCAATCTTGGCATCTGCCCGAAAGGAATCACCAGCCAGAATGCCAAACTGTATCGCCGGCTCGATCCCGACAAGGTGGCCGAAAGGGTCGGGGACGTTTTTATGTCCATTAACACCGAGGTAAAAAAAATAATGGCACCGCTGGGGAGATCCCAGAGTCTGCCGATCGGCATGTCCGATGCCATCAGTATTGCCGACAAAGACGCTGCCGATAGACTACAGATCAGATATGTCTGTTGATGGCGTCGTAAAAACTCTTCATCTGGGTCGTTGTTACAATTTTTCTATTATTACGACGTACTTTAGTACGCCGAAAAAATAGAAAAATATTACGCCTCGCATAGGAAGCGTTTTACTTAGCCTTCTCTGATTAGGGTTTTTATTGAACTATCAGATTATGAGTGAATTAAAAGAGGTGGTGTTTCATGAGGGTACTCCCTCCGGCACCCCTGCACTAAGGAGTTTCCAGTGGCTACTACGGTTGTAAAAGGTCTCAATGAAAAAGGTGAGCGCATCGGCTCAATGGTGTTCGAGAAAATGGTGCGGCATGCTGCGTCATCGTCGGTCGACCTTACCCTCGAAACATATGGTCAGCACAATATAGGCATCAGACTCCAACGGGAAGAAGGACTGAAAATTACCGTCAAAGGTCCATCCGGACAGCGTCTCGGCTGCATGGGTATGCCCGGCACTACCATCGTTTGTGAAGGTTCAAGTTCCGATGATGTCGGATATCTCAACATTGGTGCGGAAATCTCCGTTCTCGGCGATGCCACCAACGGTGTCTGCAACGCCATGGCCAATGGAAAAGTATTCATCGGCGGCTCCATCGGCGCACGTGGGTTGACCATGACCAAATGGAACCCCGAGTACGCACGTCCTGAGTTGTGGGTTCTGGGCTCCACCGGCGACTCGTTTGCCGAGTTCAACTGTGGCGGCATTGCTGTTGTTTGCGGCATCAATCCCAAAACCCCCAATAATGTCCTCGGCTACCGCCCCTGTGTCGGCATGGTTGGCGGCACTATCTATATCCGCGGCAAAATCGATAATTCGTTTTCTAAAACAAACGCCAAACTGACTGTTCCAGACGATGAACAATGGCAGTGGCTCCATTCCAATATCGGCGACTTCCTGAACAAGATCCGCCAGCCCAAGCTTCTCGAAACCTTGACCAGGCGCGATGAATGGCAGGTGCTTTTACCGATAACACCGCAGGAAAGAGCGCTGATGTTTGCCGGCCCCATGCCCATGGCGGAATTCAGAAACGAGCACTGGAACAAAGCCTTCGGCGGCGATCCCTTGCGCGATCTGGCACCTGGCCTTGACCGCAGCGTCATCGACACCATTGTTACCGGCGAACTGCGTCGAAAAAAACCGTATTGGGCCAACTGTGAATCAGCTGCCCCCTGCACCTACTACTGTCCGGTACATATCCCGACGGTTGACCGCCTGCGGCTCATACGCGAGGGCCGGATTGATGAAGCTTATGAGATGCTCTTGCGCTATACGCCTTTACCGGCGTCAGTATGTGGCGCAGTCTGCCCCAACCTCTGTATGGAAAACTGTTCCCGCCAGGGAGTTGACGATTCCATTGATGTGCAAGTATTGGGCCGATCAGTCAATCACATTGCTGCACCTGCCGTAGCTGAACCTCTGGATAAAAAAGTAGCCATCATTGGTGGGGGCCCTGCCGGAATGAATGTGGCCTGGCAATTGGCCTTGGCCGGGATTGAGGCGCATATTTTCGAACAGGATGAAAAAATCGGTGGAAAACTTGCCCAGGTCATCCCCTGGGAACGTCTTTCTCAGGCCATCTGGGACCAGGAAGTGAAGCGGTTTATTGAAATGCCTAATATCTTTGTCAATACGGGCGTTACCATGACCCAGGAAAAATTTATCGCCCTCAAAAAAGGATATGACTATGTCGTGGTTGCTGTCGGGACCCACGTACCCCGGAAATTAAATTTCCCCGGCAGCGAAAAAGTGTTGACCGCGCTGGATTTTCTCAAAAAGGCCAAAAGTGCATCTCCTCTGCCGGTTGGCAGAGAGGTGGTAGTCATCGGTGCCGGCAACGTCGGCTGTGATGTCGCCTGCGAGGCCTACCGTCTCGGTGCGGAAAATGTGACCCTGGTGGATATCCAAAAACCTCTTGCTTTTGGCAAGGAAAGAGAAGCCGCCGAGGCACTTGGCGCCAAATTTAAATGGCCGGTTATCACCAAAAAAGTGACAGGCAGCGGCCTGCTCACTGATGAAAATGAGCTCATTCCTGCCCAGACCGTCATCATCTCCATCGGGGACATCCCCGCCCTGTCTTTCCTGCCGAAATCAGTCGAGACCATAACCGTCGGCGGAGCAGCCTGGGTTACTACCGACAAGGCGCACCGTACCTCGGATGCGCAGGTCCTCGCGGTAGGAGATGTAGAAAGGCCCGGGCTTGCCACCCACGCTCTAGGGGCCGGAAAATCTGCTGCAGAATATATTATCGCTGATTGCCAAGGGATCACCTGGAAGCCTTTTGACAAACCCGTCATTCCGCAAAAGGCCTTGACCATTACCCACTACATCCCGATGGAAACCGGCAGTACGGAAACCGATCAGGCCAACCGATGTCTTTCCTGTGCCTCCTGCCGCGACTGTCACCTCTGCGAGACAATTTGCCCCACCGGCGCCATAAGTCGGAGAGAGCTGGAGTTCGGTTCGACAAGCGGATATCAGTTTGGTTTGGAATCAAACTACGAATATGTGTCAGACGATAGAAAATGTATCGCCTGCGGGTTTTGTGCTGATACATGTCCTTGTGGAATCTGGACTATGAATGTGTATTAGTGACTTAGAAATAATTTTCTTGTGCTTTTTACAAGAAAATTATTTCGTGAAGGAACTTATCCCGCAGCGCTTTTGGGCGGGATTAGTGAGCTATTATAGCCATTGATTGACTCTTCCAAGACGCAGATTACGTGAAGGAACTTATCCCCGCACAGCACGGGTACTAAAAAGAGTCCCGCAGCACTTTTGGGCGGGATTAG
>JBBRDD010000279.1:0-5580 GCA_038204235.1 Desulfobulbales bacterium | reverse complement strand
CAGAGCAACGGCATGCTTTACTATTGTATCAAGCTGTTCTTCAATCAGTTCCCAATTGATCGACTTGGCGGCCATGATCGGATTGATATTCGTAAAGTCTTGATCTGCTAATGCCTTGTAAAGTTTTTGTCTGCTGATACCTTTCAGTCGTGGCATCAATTCAAACCCTAACAACCTACAGAAGGCAAACGCAATAACATTTTGACCATGACTATCCACATACTGTCGATCAACTTCCATCTCGGTGCAATGTTTCAGTACCCCCTGGATCATAGCAGCAGCCTCAGATGATGAAACTCGCTTAAACTGTGAGTAGATACAGGCAGAATTCTTCTCGACATGCCAGTAAACCATAATTCCCCGGCCACCATACCGGAGATGCCATTCGGTCAGAAGGTTCTGATCCCAGGCACCGAATTGCTTTGAATCCGATGCACAGGCAGTTGTTGCTTCACCCCAGATATGTGAAAGTCGTTTGGTCAGGGTAGCATTCACCACCTGCGCAATTGCTTGGCGAAGACCCTCGTTGGAAATGAACCGTCTGCGAATGTGGTTATCGGGTGACCAATCGGGCTATTGCCCATTTCCGCACGAATCCTTACGGTCACCCAGCCAGGCTCATTCTATGGCATGGGCCATTAGCCGCAGATACTTTTCATGAAGCAGCCGATCATCACGCTGGTCACTCTCGTGGGTGAAGTTGCAGGAATTTTCACTGCAGTACAATCCTGAGCTGAGATTATTAAGGATCACCTGGGGTATGTCGTAATGATGAATAGTCGGCAGAGTGGTAACAAGGCCATTCTCGACTACGATCAGCCTGTTAAGATATAAACTGTTTTGCTTATTGTCGAGGTAGCCAAGCTGCCTATAGGTTCTTAAGCCCTGCATTCCCGGCAGATGATCGGACACGATTATGATTAGACTATCACGGTCGATCGCCAACAACCCTTCCAGGTAGTCGGCAATGGCTTCTGAACGATAAAAGAACTGGTTTGCCACACGCTCCAGCTGCGGGTCTTGCAAATCTGCGATAAGTTTGGTGATCTGTGGTCGTTTCGTCTTATTGAGTACGTGCGGGGAGTGGCCATACATAGTCAGAACATAGTTCAACAGCGGCCGGTCAGGATTGTTTCGAAGATGCTCGGCGACGAACTTGAGATTCTGGGAGAAAAGTACGCTATCGAACATATAGATTTCTCCGGTAGTGTCACCCATTGCAAGGTAGGTTGGAGAGTTTGGAGAAAACTCAATGGGAAAGAATTGCTCTGTAAACCCTATGCCCTTATAGGCGTTGACGGCATTAAAAAAGGATGGATCATAGCCGTTGGAAACGGTTGTTCGGTATCCCGCCTGGCTTAATATGTCGGGAAGACAGTGGGCGGCGCTGCCGCTGAAAGAATTGAATTCAACACCGGCGAGCTCCTGAAAGGCTGGAATACCACAAAGGACCTCAAATTCGGCCTGGGAGGTCTTGCCGCCGAAGATCGGTGAGATAGAAAAACTGCCGGCGTTACCGATCAAGGTGCTGTACTTCGGGTGGACGGGGTTGATCGAAAACCTGGCTTTGCTGAAGAGCGTGGGGTCGAGAAGGCTTTCCATGACAATTATATGGACATTCTTTTTCCGGCAATGCTGGGTGAGCCAGGATGCCTGTCTTTGGGCATCCTCATCATATTTGGCGCGGTCGTGATACCATGAGGTTTTCTCCAGCGAAATAAGCCTTTGTGCCTCTCGATAGAGCAGCATGGCAAATCGGCCGTTTGCTTCCACGGGGCGGACATCCGACCAATTGACTATCTCCCTGCTCACCAGTTGAAAATCGCTGGAAAATTGCTGCGGCCAAAGTTCAACCCACGTCAACAGAACAGCAAGCGGCACTAATCCGAGAATGGCAAGAGCGATTCGACGCCTGTTGAGGACACTGATAAAAGCAAGAAGTGTCACCGCTCCGGCACCAACCACCACCATCCGGTATTTGAGGGTCATAACCCGCATGAGTTCTGATACCTCGGTCAGTTCGACGGCCCGAAATATCTTGCCCAGCAGCAGGTAATAGATGTCCTGGCCGACATAGGCCAACAAGATCGGCATGGCGGCCAGAAGAGCCGTCCATCGGCCGGGACGCATGATTGAGTTTAGGTACCAGTACAGATAAAGGAGAATCGGTATTTCTAGATATTGACTGGCAAATCTCCACCCACCGCGGATCCCGCCTTGAGATTCCACCAGCAGTGAATATATGAGGGCAGCCAGAAAAAAAGCAACATAACGGTTACAAACAAGGCCAATCATCGTCATTCATCCATCCATTGCCCTCGAGGCAGGCCTTGTTCTAAAGATTTTGGGCAGAATGCCAGAGAGTTTGTGGAAACCGCAAAGAAGATCCTTGCCGTGACGTATCCTGGACAATACACTTATATAAGGTGTTTGGGCAGTAATGGAACAGAAACCTGGAACAAGAACCTCCGGTTCATGTGATTTCAATCACTTACAGTTTCTTTTTCAGCGTACTGAGTGATGCGGCTGATAATCTTCTATGCTCCATAATGCCTTTATTTACTGGTGCTCAGCATTCTTAACCCAGTTTTCTGTTCTTATGGAAAGTTTATTGTTATGCGAAGCATGCTTCCGTAGGGCGACGGAGGCAACTGTTTTTTCAAGTTAAATTTCACCACATGGCTCTGTTTAGCTGCGCATAATGCCGCCATTTTTCCGGCGGAACTTTACCTGCGTGCCGATCCACTGGAGAGATTAAGACGATTTAGGGTATAACGCCGCTAAGCCCTCAAATACGTTCGGTTTACCGTGCCAAATGTGACTGATTGCGTATTTGCAAGCAAAGTAAACCCCAATTCTGGTGGAGGATAATTACTGCAGCGGCATAATTATTATGGAAAATCATCCACGCCAATTAGTCACCTGGTCGGGGTCGGGATAGGCTCGACTTTCCATAATCATATTCTTTCCATAAGTACGATTATGCGAAGCTTCGCATAATCGTTCCATTAGACTTCAAACCCCATTTTTGCAGTTCGTTACATCTAAATGGATGGCTGAGGGATTTCTTTTTTTTTGGGGTGGCTTATTACATCCCCTAATTGGACAAATTCCGCCGGTTAGGGCTTAGAACCCCAGCTATGAAATACAAACACACCCCGGAAGATGCCCCGCGGAACAACCGGCCAAGAGATCCCCAGGCGAAAACCTGCGAGTGTGCCGAGTGAGGGGTGCGGATCTTGATGACAGGCGACAACTGTTTTGCCTTCGGCGTGTCTCTCTGAGGGAGCTGTGGGGGACCAAAGGAAACGAATAGAACCCTGGACTGTTTTAGTGTAAGATCTGCTGGAGGATGAGCGAGAAAAATTTTGGGAGTATATCTATCTAGTCAAGCCCTCGGTCTCTTCCACCCCTTTACCTGGAGCTCCCCCAGGATATAAATGCGCCTGGCTTGGAGATTACCAAAGGTGGCAGCATGGGCATGTTTTCTGGTTTTAAAAACGCTGATAATGGGGCTTAACGTGAAATTTAAATACAATCCAAAACAACGGTCTTCTTAGGTACTCAGAAAATTATTCCACTGTCATAAAAAAAGGGCATCTAGACTGCGTGACATGCCAATTGTGTTTTTGGTATTTTCGAAATATCTTTATTGAAATCAATGAATGATGAATGGAAAGAGACCTTTTTGAATTCACCACACAAGAGACCGAAAAAACTCTATCAGCTAAATGGTCCCAGGTAGCACGAATGTTGGGGTTACCCTCAAATAGGTTCGGAAAATATGATCTTGATGAAAATAGGCTTTATATTGAAGTCGATTATGGCGATATACAAA
This sequence comes from Desulfobulbales bacterium, assembly GCA_038204235.1. Classification (GTDB taxonomy): domain Bacteria; phylum Desulfobacterota; class Desulfobulbia; order Desulfobulbales; family Desulfocapsaceae; genus Desulforhopalus_A. The sequence goes on along the minus strand of JBBRDD010000279.1, from coordinate 1,742 downwards.
TTCCTCTCACTGTAAATTGATGTCATCGGAATGATTCCATAAATTTTCTACTGCAATATTTGCACGAATCGTTGCCATACCCCAAATTGAATAGGTCTGTACTCAAGATGCAAGATGAGATATCCATAAAACAGTGCGCCTTCATCGCACAATTGATCGTTATCATATCCTTTTCCGTTATAACCGGAAAAATTTACGCGGCAGAGGTGGACAGTTTTACCAATCGACATGAACTCGTCGATTCACGATTCGTTCTTAACCGGGTTGTCAACCTCTGGCTAGAAGAGGCAATAGCTGCTGCCAACAAGAAGTCAATATTTCAAGGTGGTGATGGAAAAGGTGTTAATTACTGTAACCAGGAACGTATGTTTGATGAATTAGAGGAGAAATTTACAGGTTTTGTTATCGGAAAACTGGAATCATTTGTTGTAGAACATCCTGATCTTGACATGATCAGCGTCGGTTTTGAAAATTCAATTTACAGAGATTTTGAGTTTACAGAACCCCCCACTATCTCTCTAACCAAACATCTGGCGGTATTACTTCGTGTTGGGGATATTTACCTGGGTGCTGATAAATTTGGACATTTTTTCACAGAGGGGTATGCATATTATGAAATATACTCAGACGTTAATCAGTGTTCAGCGCTCCAATTTGGGGATTTAAGTGAAAGCACGTTTTATGGCGAGTTGGCCACAGGCATTTTCTCATATGCCGATCTGGCAGCTAATCTCAACGGTCTTAGATTCTGGAATTCAATATTAGCGTTAAAAAAGAATCCGCTGTCTGATGCTGCCGTCACTCAACCTTATGTGCAGTGTATTGATAACAAGTGGCAGCTGACGAAAGAGTTTGACTGGATGCAGTATGTCGACCCAATTTGGGACGAATCAATAAATTGTAGCGCCTTTAAGGATGATATCTTACTTAAAAAAGTACAAAAACGTATTGCCCAAACCAGCCGTGGAAAAAGCTGTCCTATGGTCGAAGTTAATCTCAAGGTCCTGGAAGAGAAATACGGTGACTTGCTCCATCACGTGTATAATTCCAGTGGGAATAAAGTGTCAACGGAACCACTGGAACCAAAATTCAAACTCTATTGGTTAACAATATTAGAGCGCTTAAAAATGTCCCATGTTTTTATTAAGGAGTCAGAAAAAAAAATCTAGAAGAAAGCTTTAAGATCGGTATTGCTCTGGTCTCCTAAAGATAATTGTTATAATCCTATATGCATCTAGGTCTTTGAACCTCAATTGGACGAATATGCTGTGCACAGCATATTCGTCCATATGTATGGTAATCTACTAACAATTGGTGTTACAAACGAGATATGTCCCGTGAGTTATTTCGTTTCTTCCCGTGTTCAAGGGCTGTGCAACTTTTGTGTCGTTTGTTTAAACGCACCCTTTGCTTAGGGGAAATTCACCGCAAACGATGACAATGGGCACACACTGTGCTATTATATAATTTATGAAGCAAATTAACTGGAACCCTAAAAAGAATCAGTGGTTGATGAGCGAGAGGGGCATATCTTTTGAAGATGTGGTGTTCGCGCTCCAGTCTGAACGGTTGCTTGACGATTTGGTTCATCCAAACAAAAATAAATATCCAAATCAACGCATGTTGGTGGTGGAAATTGATGCATATGCTTGGCTGGTTCCTTATGTTGAAAGTGATATGGAAATTTTTCTGAAAAGTATTATCCCTAGTCGGAAGGCCACAAAGCATTATTTAAAGGGGGG
>JBBRDD010000278.1:0-5582 GCA_038204235.1 Desulfobulbales bacterium | reverse complement strand
TCTACTTCTCCACGTCGCCCATACAACTGGTCCGTCATTCGGTCCAGTGCCAGAGCAATGCCGGTCATGGTATTGCCAAGCAGCATGCCAAGCAATGGAATAGCATATTGCGGAGTGTACCATGGTTTAACCTGGATAATCACCACAAGCGCCAGCACGGTAATCGAAAAAGAGGAGACAAACATGGCACAGATACTGATAAGATACCCGGAGAGACCCCTTATTTTGCGCTTTTGCCGAGCTTGGACTTCTCGACCTGCAGCAAGGAGCATGATGGTTGACATCAACAAAACCAGCAGGAGGCTGCCGCTGGCAAATAAATAGCGCAACACCAGTCCGATGAGAAGGAGTTGCGCCGTCATCCGGCAGCCAAAAAAAAGAATTTTCCGTTCCAGCCCCAGGCTCAGCATCACACTCAGCAGGGAAAGCAAAAACAAAAGAGATGCCGCTAAGCCCAGATCGACACTACTTAAAGTGATAACATCCATTTTTACACCTGAATCAACCCGGTAAAAACAGGTTCATGCAGCGGGTGGACGCTCTGCCATGCATTGGCCTGAATCATTTGGTTTGATAGAGTCTGTGCTGCTCCATACGAAATTCCCGGCTCGCAACCCGCTTCAATTGTTCCGCATCGTGGCTGACCCACACTATTGCAGGTTTATTCTGGCGCAGATAGTTGCCGACATATTTTTCCATAAGTCCGGTATGGTAGGCATCAAGGCCTGAGCTGGGTTCATCAAGCAACAGAACAGTCGGACTGTTCTGCAGGGATCGCAGCAGGGCCAATCGCTGACGCTCCCCTGTGGAAAGACGGCTTACCTGCCAATTCAACACCTCAGGTTCCAGCCCCAGAAGCATGCAGCTCTCCCGGAGTAATGACGTCTTGTCAGTTATCGGAAAATGAGCGCCTGCCCGGTCATACCACCAATACGAATCGGCCGGTACCATGGTTACTTTTGATCGCCATTGGGTAGGCGCAAAACTCCCTGAGACTCTACCGTCCAGCAAAATTTCACCTCCGGCGGGAATAAGATCGGTGATCGCCCTGAAGAGCTGCGTCTTGCCAATTCCCGATTTGCCGGTCAGACCAACACACTCGCCTTGCCCCACCGAAAACGAATAGGGGCCCTTGTCGAGAAAAGTGACCTCGACGACACGCAGGTGCATGTCACTCATACTGCCGGAGGAAGGGTTATGGTGAAACTAGCCCCTTTTCCTTCCTCACTGTGCACGGTGATCTGCCCGTCGTGGCTGTCAATGATGGACTTGGTTATGGCCAACCCCAACCCGGTACCTTTATTTTTATCGGTGAAAAAAGGAGTAAATATCTGGTCTATCTTGTCTTCCGACATGCCGCTTCCAGTGTCCCGGATGGTCAATTCCGTGCCTCCCGATTCAGACCGGCAGGTACTGACCTGAAGCTGACCGTTTTCCTTCATTGCCTGTAAGCTGTTCATCGAAATATTCAATACAGCACGATAGAAGAGATCCGGGTCGAGTTTATTTTCCGGTACATCTGGAGCGAGATCGGCAATCAACTCAATATGCTGACGTTTCAGCTCGTGCGAAAGAAAATCGAGAACTTTCCTGACCACTTCATTAACACTTGATGGCTGAAAGTGTACTTTTTGCGGTCGGGCGAAGTCGAGAAATTCAACGACGATGTTGTTGAGACGCATTGTCTCGTCAACGATGATTTTGGCCAGGTGTTCATTACCAGGGGCTACTTTTTTGATTCGTTTTTCAAGTATTTCTGCCGTGCTGCGCACGATACCCAATGGACTTTTTATTTCATGACTGACCGTCGCAACCATTTTCCCGAGATGAGCCAGCCGTTCAGCCTGATTCAACTTTTCTTCCAGCCGGAGACGATCAACGGCCCTGTTCTCAATTATTGTGCCGGCTCGCGATACAATGGATCGCAACACCAGGAACAGGATGGTCATGACCACACTGGAAACCACAATAATCCACCCTTGAAAACCAAGGATATTAGTATAGTTTCGGGACAGATCTTTTTCGATCTCAATGACGCCCATAACAAGATCACCCTCTTCTCCGTCGCGACGTACCTGCCGAAAAGGAATGAAGGTTTTCAGAACACACTCGACCTGGGGGGTGATATGCATCAGACTGAGCACCGACCCGCTATAGGTCAGTCGGGAATTGGGAATCCCGACCAGCGCTTTCGAATACTCACCCTTACCCATATCCTTTTTACCGATAAGCTCGGGATTGGTCGAATAGGAGATAATATTCATACTTGAATCGTAAATGGTAACCGAATCAATCTTCAATCCCTGCGTGACACCTTTGATAATGCTGTCAAGCAATTCATATTGTTCGGGTTTACGAAGAGCGATTCCACCAAAACGGATAACTGCGGGGAGAACAAAACGCCGAAAAACCTGCTGATTTATATTTTCTGCAAGCAAAAGAGAATACTCCTCATTTTGCTCCAGCATAATTTTTCGGGCGTTGTTGGAAATAATCCAGGACAGGAGCAGGGTAAACACCAGGATGACGGCCAGACTGGAGAAGGAAAAATATTTAACCAGCTTGAACGATTCAAGCCCGGCTTCTACCTTTTCTTTTCTGATCGAATCAAGAACCGGATCAGTCTCTTCTTCCCCATTCTTCATCTTGCTTTTTCTCCTGGGGAGATAATGATTCGGTTTTGTTGGAAGACACCTTCACCGATCATCCTGATTACACTGCGAGAACCTCAAATGAGCTTTTCAGTTAGCTTTCTTCCGAAGATATGTTGGAGTTTCAAGATAATCGTCATTCCAGCTGAGGGAATTGGTGGTTTTTCCCTCCGGGGCTTTTGACGATCCAAGATTATCCAGCGAATCAAAGTTCGACCCAGGTAACCGCGTTACTCTTGGTTGCCTGTTTGGCGCTGCCGGAGATCCGGTAGTGGGTTTTTCCGGCTCTTTTACCTTGGCCGGACGCCGCATGTGATCTTCAACCGGATTAATGGTCTCCTTCTTGTCGATCATCCCGCCTACACCGGTTGCAATGACCGTTACATGCAGTTCGTCGCCCAGGGCATCGTCGTACAAAGCACCAATGACAACCTTGGCGTCATCATCAACTCTCTCCTGGATCAGAGCGGAAGCCTCCATAAATTCGGCCATTGTGAAAGTTTCTTCCGAAGCCGATATATTGATAAGCAGACCGCGTGCACCATCGATGCCGAAATCTTCCAGCAGCTGATTGTCAATCGCCTTCCTGGCGGCCTCGGTAGCCCTGTTCTCCCCTACCGCGGAGCCGGAACCCATGATGGCAGGACCAACTTCTTTCATTACGGTTCTCAGATCAGCAAAATCGGCATTAATCAGGCCAGGGACATTGATCAGGTCGGTAATACCTTTTACCGCCTGCAGCAAAACGTTGTCCGCCATTGACAGCATGTCAGACAGTTTGCTGTTTTTCTGCATAATGGACAACAGCCTGTCATTAGGAACGGTGATTATGGTGTCGGCATATTTTTGCAGTTCAAGCCATCCGGCCTCAGCGTTGCGGGCACGATATTTACCTTCAAAGCTGAACGGTTTGGTCACCACGGCAACCGTTAAGGCACCCAGTTCTTTACTCGCCTTGGCAACTATAGGCGCCGCACCGGTCCCGGTTCCTCCGCCAAGCCCGGCTGTAACGAAAACCATATCGCTGCCTCGTAAAACCTCTTTAAGTTCCTCAAGAGATTCCATGGCGGCCATGTTGCCGGTTTCCGGATCCGCTCCGGCGCCGAGGCCTTTCGTTATGCTCGGACCTATCTGCAGACAGACATCGGCTTTTGACTGATTTAAGGCCTGTTTATCAGTATTAGCAACAATAAACTCTACACCTTGGAGTCTATTGTTGACCATAGTGTTGATGGCATTACCGCCGCCCCCACCGACACCAATAACCTTCACAACTGCGACACCCTCTGATTCTGCCATCCTGAACGGCATGTTTACCCCCTGATCTATATCTTAAGCTTCCACCGTACGCATCGATAAACTACGAATATTATCAACGCAATACTATAGCATTCCGGACTTCTCTCTTAAACAAAAAACGTTTCAATCACATGATTTTTTTAAACCAATCTTTTACCCTGCTCAGGACAGTCGGCTCCTGTCGCGCCATTTCATTGCGCGCATTCCGGCCAAAAAGTACCAGACCTACCGCCGTCGTGCAACGCGGACTGTGCAGTTCTTCAACCCTGCCGGTGATACCGGTCGGATAGCCTATCCTTACCGGTAAATCGAAAATCTGTTCCGCCAGTTCGACAATATTAGACAGTAGAGCCGTACCACCGGTCAGAACCACGCCGCCGTTAATTTTAGTCTTTTTGCCCGAGGCGATTAATTCGCTGTTCATCATCTCGAGAATCTCGATTATCCGAGCCTCAAGGATGTCTACCAGCACTTTCTGAGTAACCTTACGTGGTTCCCGGTCCCCGACTGTCGGCACGTCTACCACGAGATTGGGCTTAATAAACGAGGCGATCGCTCCACCATAATCTTCCTTCAATCGTTCGGCGTCCTGGAGAGGTGTGCGCAAACCAACGGACAGATCATTAGTAAGATTATGTCCCCCGAGGCCTATTTCGCAGGTGTGACGGATAGTTCCATCGCAAAAAATAGCCAGATCGGTGGTACCACCGCCAATGTCTATCAGTGCGACACCTAATTCCATTTCATCTTTACTTAAAACCGAATTGGCCGAAGCGATCGATTCGAGCACCAGTTCGGCCACCTGCAGTCCGGCTTTATTGCAGCAGGTAACAAGATTATGCACTGCGGCAATGTCCGCAGTGACAATGTGCACATTGGTGACCAGTCGCACCCCGGTCATGCCGACAGGGTTCTGAATGCCGGTATGATCATCCACCATATACTCCTGCGGCATAACATGGATAATCCGCTGATTCTCAGAAATTTTAACGGTTTTTGCCGCAGCAACCACCTCATCGATGTCCGACTGCTTGATTTCCCGGTTATTTACTGCCACTATGCCCGGACTGTTAAAGCCCTTGATATGGTTACCGGCAATACCGACATAAACATACACCGAACGCAAGTCGCAACCGGCTGACGCCTCGGCAAGTTTTACCGCCTGACGGATCGAGTTAACCGTACTCTCTATATTAACCACGATTCCTTTTTTCAGACCAAGAGAAGGGACGGTCCCCACCCCGATTATTTCAATCCGGTCTTCAAAAACTTCGCCAACGACACAGCATATTTTTGTCGTTCCGATATCGAGACCAACGACCAGGTCGCCTGTTTCCTGGTAATCCGCTTTGCTCTCTTCAGATCGAGTCACTTCTATATCAGTCGTCACTGCATTTCTATTATTGTCATTCATTATATTTTTATAAAGAGTCTGTACGAAGCCTCTCCCTGATACCGGTTAAGTTAATGTCTGGTTATCTAACTTGATTGTGTCTGTGCAGCAACGAGCACTTTGTCATTTAAATAATCCATCTGTATATATTCAATCTGCGAAATAGATCCCTTACCTTTTTGTTTATACAATGTTTTGAGAACCTGTACCAGACGATAATATTTCTTGCTGGTATTACT
>JBBRDD010000277.1:0-5606 GCA_038204235.1 Desulfobulbales bacterium | reverse complement strand
CAACAAAACAGTATCTGTATCTACCAATAAATCTGCATCTACACACATATCAGTATGTGCTTGCCAAAGCTTCATACCCCGATAAACAGCGGCATAGAGATAGCACAATGAAAAACCTGAACCAAGCAGGAGTCAGTGAAGAGTTAGATCAAGACCGACCGTCGTCTTGCATGTATCAGTCGTTCAAATTGTTCCTGGGCTTCAACACAGCGGGTTGCTATAGGATGTGCTTCGAGCCTTTTTAAGCCGATCTCCTCATCGGTTATGTCACAATAACCATATTCGCCAGCCTCAAGCCTGTCCAAAGCAAGCTCGATTTCCTGTAATAGTTGGCCCAGTCTCTCTCTGGTAATGAAATCAACGAATATTTCCGCCTGCTGTGCGCTTTGGTCGAGTGTGTCCGCTGGCCTTACATTATTATCCTTGAGATCTTCAAAAAACATTTCCGATTTTGCCTGCAATTCCTTGCGCCATGAAAGGAGTTTCTCTTTAAAATACTGACGCTGATTATCGCACATATACTCTTCACGTTCTGAGGGCTTATAGGTCGTGTTAAAAAGGTTCGCTCGCATTGTCGATCTCCTTGAAAGTTATGGGGGCAGGCCATGCTATGAAAGTATTGCCACATCCTGCTGCCACCTTCTCCGCCCGGAAAGCAATTTCGCAGGCAACCAAATTATACTTCCCGTTTGTTACGATCTTATTAGTTTCTCATATGAAAACGTTTGGCCGTTTATTCCTTCTCTGAAAAACGATTGCACTTCGGCATTAACAGCATATTTCACAGATATTTCAATGATATGAACACATCCAGACCAATCCCTATATCTATTCTATTATTTCCCTAACATTTGCCTCATAAAGTAATTTTTGAAGGGCAGGGCTCAGGCGATATTCAAGACATCGCCGGCCACACAGGTTAACAAATACGATACAATGCCATGTTTACCATCAACCAGGTGATTACTGACCACTATCCGACCCGTAATCAATACAAAGTAAGTGGTCCCATCATCAAATCACTTCTGCGGCACCTGGTGCATGAGCAGGACTTTCTTGACTTTACTAAAGAGTGTCCTCACCTGCACGGCATTGAGTTTATCGAACAGGTCCTTGAAACGCTCAAAAAAGAATTTTGCGAAGAGAACTACCGCACGGATTTCATCAGATTGAAATCTTTGCTCAACAATCTCTGGACTGCAATACCACCGCTCTATAAGCAGTACACCGAGCTCTGCGAACCCGGCGGTGTGGTCGTTCTTGATTTCAATGTCGATCCGGCTTTCTATAACTGTATCGATGGTCTGATAATCGTTGACACCCACAAGCTAAAACCACAAAAACGCAAGCGTTATATGGAGGAGACTATTCTCGTCTCATAGATCAATTCTGACTTCCGCCAGGAGGAATATGCCGAACAGTAAAAAAGTTTTTATCCTCGACACCAACGTCATCCTGCACGACAGCTCTTGTATCCATTGTTTTGCTGAACACGACATCATCATACCGATCCCGGTTCTTGAAGAATTGGATCAATTCAAGAAGGGAAGCCAGATCATCAACGACAATGCCCGGCAATTTGTCAGAGAACTCGACAAACTCAGCTCTGACAAACTTTTTAACGGCGGAATTGCTCTTGGCGATGGAAAAGGAAAGATAGCACTGCGCCTGGATGTGGAGGTACACCCCGACCTGAGAAAAACCTTTTCAAAAGCAGACAAAAAGGATCATCGTATAATTAACATTGCCTACCACACCGCCCAGACCCAAAAAGAGCATACCGTTATCCTGGTCAGTAAGGATGTCAATCTGCGGATGAAGGCCCGTTCCGTTAAGTTGAAGGCTGAAGATTACACGACGGATTATGTGCGCGATCCGGCGCATCTTTACTCCGGTTGCCGTTACGAAGAAAACATTGCATCTCAGCTGATCGAAAAGCTCTACGGGCAAAAGGGAGAAATTACCGGCGAGGACTATACTCCGACGACAACAATGCACCCCAATGAGTATCTGGTTCTGCGCAACGGCAAGAAATCAGCCCTGGCAACCTATATACCCAGCGATATTGACAGTGATTTTGTAATAAGAAGAGTCGCCAAAGAGACCGTTTATGGCATTATGCCACGCAACGCCGAACAATCCTTCGCGGTCCATGCTTTGCTCAATCCCAGTGTTAAGCTGGTAACTCTCTCGGGAAAAGCCGGGACGGGAAAAACCCTCCTCGCTCTTGCAGCTGCGCTTGAAACCCGCAGCCACTATCGGCAGATTTTGCTGACCCGACCTATTGTACCGCTCTCCAACAAGGATATCGGTTTTCTCCCAGGGGACATTCAATCAAAAATAAAACCATATATGCAACCCCTGTTCGACAATCTGAGTGTCATCAGGGGTCAGTTTTCCGAAAAAAGCGAAATGTTCCAGCGTCTGCAGATGATGCTGGACGACGAAAAACTGGCAATCGAACCGCTCGCTTATATCCGAGGCCGAAGCCTGGTCAAGATGTTTATTATCGTCGATGAAGCCCAGAATCTGACCCCACACGAGGTGAAAACCATCATTACCCGGGCAGGCGAGGGAACAAAAATCGTCTTTACCGGCGATATCAACCAGATAGACCACCCCTACCTCGGTCTACGCTCAAACGGCCTCAGCACCCTGATTGACAAAATGCAGGGGCAGAAACTCTATGCCCATATTGATCTGCAGAAGGGCGAGCGATCAGAACTCGCCGAACTGGCAAGCGATATTTTATAAATAGCTTTTCAATCTTTTCCTGCTTTTTTCTATAGCCCATGGTGAGGGTTTAAATCCCATGCAATGGGCACATTTGACCATTTTTACTTGACCACGTCAGATTGCTTCCAAACCTCACAGGAAAAATTGTCGAATATCCAAGACGTGCCTGATGATGTCAAATACTGAGTCCCTCTGTGTCATGCCGGAAGGCTGAACCCATTTCCTACCGGGTCTTCTTTGTCAATTACGAATTGGTGGATTCCGGTTATAAAGGCTCTACCTTCAATCTCGGGAACAACTGCTGGAATTCCCCCGACAGTCGTTTCTTGAATCAACCTGCCCGTAAAAGAGGTACCGAAGATACTTTTGTGAACATAAAGTTGATTCAAATTCAAAAGACCCTTGTCATGGAGCAGTGCCATTTTGGCACAAGTTCCCGTGCCACAAGGCGATCTATCGATTTGACCAGCTCCGAAAATAACCACATTTTTAGGCTCCAGGCCGTCTTCATAGATTTCGACCAGATCGACTTGTGTTTTTTTGCCTGTTCCAGGATGCGTAATTGTATGCTCCCTGTTAATTTTATCCCGAATTTCCATTCCCCTCTGTTGGAGCTGTTTGATGTTCCCTGGCAAAAGAGCAATAGCAAGATCGCATGCCTTGACCATTGCAAAAAAGTTTCCACCATAGCAAATATGAACGGTTATTTTTCCAATACCAGATAAATCGAGCAATACCTTTTTATAGACAAAAGCAGGAACATTTTGAATAGTAACAGCCTTGACCTTCGAGTTTTCAGTCTGTATCCTTGCATTGACCTTTCCGGCAGGTGTATCAAGCACCAGATTTAAAATCGCATTATTGTCTTGTGGCGGGATGGGGATCATACCCGTATCTACAAGGACAGTGACGGCACCGATTGATCCGTGCCCACACATATCCAGATATCCGCCATTATCCATGAAAATCACCCCAACATCTGCATCAACGGAGGCTGGAGAGGTGAGAATAGCTCCAAACATGTCCCGATGTCCACGGGGTTCCCACATGAGCGTTTTTCTTAAGTGATCAAGGTTTTCCTGTAGCCAGATCCTTTTGGCTATCATTGTCTCGCCTGGTATGTGTGGGACCCCGCTCGTAACTATCCGCGTAGGTTCACCTGCGGTATGGGAATCTACTGTGGTTATCATGCGTGAAATTTCCATTATCTCCATGTCCTTTTGCCTCTATCTGATGTTGTTTCTTTGCCAATCATTAGTTAGAGACTAGAAAATTTTTTCTTGCTTCCGGAAAGTGAGTAAAAAATTTCCGAGTTAGTCGTGCAACAACCCAAACAATCGTGGAATCGACAAAACTGAAGCCTCCCGGTAGATAACGGGCATGAGAATGAAGAAAGAGGCAATAAATAACGGCACTAACGCATTTCTTATTTTTTCGTTGGATATTCTTGCAATTTTGGCTCTAATAAACAGACTCATTCCGACAGGAGGTTGCCAGACCAATAACCAGGTTTAAAATACTGAAAACACTGTAATGGAGAGGGCAACGCCCTCGGCTATCGAGCCACTGAAAACTCCACCTTTATAGGCGGTGGAGTCTTTTACCTGCATGATGTCGGTTGCTGTGGCGATATAGGATCTCGCCACAGCAACAAAAAAACGTTTGTACCCTCAACAATAAATTTAAGTCTATGGAAATTTCCGACAAACTATTTTACATTTCGCTGATTGACGGTATCGTTAAACCCACTGCAAGGAATGAACACTTGAAGATTTGCCCTGGTAAAGAAACTCAAGAGTATCTGCTTATTTCTCATACATAACCCTAAGTTATCCTCCACAAACAGGTGGAAAAAGCACCACTGTACAGCCCTCTGTGAGTGGCGAGTTTTCATTGCTCAGCATACCATCGATCAAGATAAACCGAGGAACCTCTTCAGATATTTCTAAAGCGTCGAGTAGGGCTCTGACAGTGGACTCTGGAGGATATTCCAGCATAAAAACATTATCCTCCCCCGGAGCGTACCGCTTCAATTCACTGTAGAGTTTTACATGGACCAGCATTTTCTGACCATCATCCTGATATTCCAAGTTTTGCCAACTTCTCCGGCCTAGGAACGCCATCCGGGGTCCAATCCCGTTCTTCATAATATTCGTCGAGCATTGCATCCAAATGGCACACATGGCCTTTAGAGGGGCCTTCAGGCATGGGTTCCTCAGTTATCCGTTTGGGCAAAGAATCGTCCTTGCGTGTGAAACCGGCCTTTACCAGGAACAACCGTTCAAGATTGATGACCCGCTGTCCAGCTTCGGATAGTTCTTCCAGAGTATAATTCGCCCCTGTGGCTGCATTCATATATTCAAGGATACCCGTAGGGGCAACTTCCAGATCCTTTTCTACCAGGTTACGAACGGTGAAGAAGACGCACAATCCAGCCGAGTCGATGATGGCAGAATGATCCTGAAACGCTTGAGTAGGTTTAGCCTTGCCCTTCCATGCTAACCGGTCCATTGGTTTTGGAATTCCGAAGAGCTCGAAATAGGCTGGGTCACCACGCATATGCGAGCCACCGATAGGACTTGTTGCGTAGGCCAACCCCATCGCCTGTGCGCCTCGAGGATCGTATCCAGGAAATTCCTGTTTTTTCGAGACCATTGCCAGTTCCGGATGACCACAACTCTCGGCGAGGCGATAGCTGCCTTCTGCCAATTTGTCACCAAATCCTTCGCGGTAACCAGTCATACGAGTCAATTCTACCAACGCCTCAGCGTCACCCCATTTAAGCGAGCGGCCAACTTCCTCCTCTGAGATATATCCACGATCTACCAACTCCATAGCGCAGCCTACAGTAGCCCCCATAGTAATGGTAT
>JBBRDD010000276.1:0-5640 GCA_038204235.1 Desulfobulbales bacterium | reverse complement strand
AAATATCCAGGTATTCTTCCAGTTCCCAATCAGGTACCGCAGTTCTGTAGCTGTCCCACTCTTTTTCTTTGGCTTCAATATATTTTCCATAGATATGCGCACCAAGAGTTTCCTCGCTCAGCGGACTGTCTTTAAACTCGTTGATAGCTTCCCTGAGACTGCCGGGCATTACAGCAATACAACTCTCATCCATTTCTGCTGCGCTCATCTTGAAAATGTCACGCTTGACTTCAGGTGGAGGATTAAGATTATTCTTCACTCCGTCAAGGCCCGCATTGAGCATCATGGCAAACGCGAGGTAGGGATTGCAAGCCGGATCCGGGCAACGAATTTCAGTTCTGGTCGATAAACCGCGGGCAGCCGGAATACGAATCAGAGCAGAACGGTTCGATGCGGACCAGGCACAATACACAGGGGCCTCATAGCCGGGGACCAGACGTTTGTACGAATTGACCAAAGGATTGGTGACCGCTGCAAAATTACGGGCATTTTTCAAGGCACCGGCAATATAGGAATAGGCGACCTTGGACAGCTTCAGTGGATCAGATTCGTCAAAAAAGGCATTGGTCCCATCTAAATTAAACAGCGACTGGTTGGTATGCATACCGGAACCATTGATGCCGAAAATAGGCTTTGGCATAAAGGTCGCGTGCAGGCCATACCTGGATGCAATCGACTTAACAACCCACTTGAAAGTCACGGTATTGTCGGCAGCTGTCAGGGCGTCGGCATACTTGAAGTTAATTTCATGCTGTCCCTCGGCAACTTCGTGATGCGAAGCTTCGATCTCAAAACCCATTTTTTCGAGGGTCTCGATGATCTCGCGACGACAGTCATTGCCAGTGTCATCGGGATCGAGAGAGAAATAACCGGCGACATCATTGGTGACGGTGGTGGCACGTCCGTCTTCATCTTTTTCAAACAGGAAGAATTCCGCTTCGGTTCCGACGTTCATGGTGTAGCCAAGTTTCTTGGCTTCGGCCAGAACGCGTTTGAGGTTGACGCGGGGGCAACCGGAGAAAGGTGTACCGTCTGATTTATAGACGTCACAGATGATTCGAGCGGCTGCGACACCATCTTTGTTTCTCCAGGGGAGCACAGTAAAGGTATCATAGTCCGGCTTAAGATACATGTCTGACTCATTAATCCGAACAAAACCATCAATGGAAGAACCATCGAACATCATGTCGCCGTCCAGAGCCTTTTCAATCTGACTCTTGGGAATTGCCACATTTTTCATAAAACCTAAGATATCGACAAACTGGAGGCGAAAAAATTGTATATTTTCGACCTCGATAGCCTTCATAATTTCTTCTCTAGTCATTTCAACAATCTCCTTTCTAATCAGTAGTATTTTTTTCCATTACCAGCAGTGTTCCTTTCAGAATCAATCAATTCCTGATTAACATTTCTGGCAATATTTGCAACAAACAAATGAAATTTCCTTACATGTTTGTCATTTTTACGACAAGGCAACTCTTCAACAGAAACCAACCCCGCCAAAAATCTTCGCGGGATTATTTCTAAGTCACTAAAAGCCAATTCCATAAAAACTACAGACCAGACTGGCTTATGCAGTGAAGCATTCCTTGCGTAATCTCTTCAATAAACTCCTTATCAACTAATTTATTTCCCATTGAATCAAGGATATAAAAAACATCAATCAGCTGCTCCACCTCGGTTGCTATGTATGCCTTATGAATATTCAAACCAAAATCAGCCAGCGCCTGAGTAATGTGATACAACTGAGCGGGCAGGTCGGCCGCATACACTTCCAGGATCGAGTACTTATCGGAACTGTCATTATCGACAACCACCTTAGAGGTAACAGCACCAACCAACTGCGCTCGCCGGCCATAAGTCGAGGCCAGTTTGCTGTAGAGTCGGTGGCTCAGGCCCATTCTATGCTCAATAGCAAGATCAAGCTGCCCATTCAGGTCCTCCCAGTCTCTTTCCGCAAAACTCAGGCCATTGGTTGATCGAACATCAATCACATCGACAACGGTGCCGTCTCCCCAGGTAAAAATCTGCGCCTTGACAACAGAGAGGTTGTTAAGAGTCATAACACCACAAATTTTTGCCAGCAAACCCGATCGATCCCTGGTCATAATCAGCAATGACCAATTTTCGTCAACCTTTCCAGCAATTATCAATGACTTCTGCCGGATACGCTGATAATTGTCTCGCTGGGTCAACACATGTCCGGCAATAACTTCGGGAGAAAAAGAGAGGACATAATCGGCACTCAGTGTTTCCGGGTCAATCCGCAGGTCATCATTTCCCGCCAATAGCCCCCGAATCTGTTCACGCAGCCATTTCACTCCCTGTTCCTCTTGAACCACTACATCGTCAATTTCAAGCGGGCTTTGATCCAGACAGGGATATACTTTCAAGTAGAGTTCTTCCATCAGACTGGCCTTCCAGTCACTCCAGGCTGACGGACCGGTGGCTTTTGAATCTGCAACCGAGAGAAGATACAACATGGAAAGACGATCGTTATCACCGATTGTTTCAGCACATTTTTTTATAAATATCGCATCATTTAAATCCCGGCGAAGCGCATTTTCAGGGATAAAAAGATGATACCTGATGAGAAATTCAAGAGTGCTGCGTTCGATCTCCGTCAGACAGAACCTCTCGCCTATTTCTCCGGCCATCGTCGCCCCTTCGACGGAATGATCCCGACCGGAGCCCTTACCAATATCGTGCAGGAGAGCTGCAAGATACAACACCCTCAAGTCACTGATATTCTGTACCACACTGGCCCACTCTGCAGCCAGAGCATGCAGTTCCACCACCGCTTGCAAGGAGTGTCGGTCAACAGTATAGATATGATAGAGATCATGCTGAGCCAGGCTGGTAATTCTGGTAAACTCGGGGATACAGGCAGTCAACACTCCTGTTTCCAGCATAGTTTCCAATACCATTCCAATATCTTTTGCTTCAAGAAGCAATGTAAAAAATGTTTTGGCAAATCGTGGCGAGGTCCGCTCTTTATCAGTGATCAAATCCAGAAATCCGGAAATCGCCTTGCGGGTTCTGTAGTGCATCGGCAAGCCCGTCCTGGCCATGGCCAAAAACACCCTGATGAGCATCTGCGGCTTGGCGAGAATCTGCGATCTTCCGGCGACAAGATGCACTCGTTCGGCCCTGATTTCTATGCCATTTTCTATGATCTTATCAGCAGCCATCCTCCCCTTACCGGCCAACCCCAGGACCTCATCCACATGGTCAAAAAAAAGATCGCTGGTAACGCTAATGGCCTGCAAGGCGCTATAGACATCACGCATAAAATGTTCAACACCGCGCACACCACCTTTTGCGCTGTAGCCGAAGGCTTTGGCCACCTCCTCCTGCTGCTCAAAATAAAGCTGATCGTTTTTTCGATTACTGATAAAATGCAGATGACAGCGCAATCGCATCAGGGTATCCCTGGCCTGCGCAAATTCCTTCTTTTCGTCCTCCAGCAACAGACCCGCGCTTGCGATATCCTCCAGGCTATTGAGCCCGAAGACAACCCTGGCGGTCCACATCATGGCCTGCATATCACGCATCCCGCCCCGCCCTTCTTTTATATGCGGCTCGAGGAGATAGCTATGGCTGCCGAAACGTTCACGACGGCCCTGACGATATCCCTTCATTTTTTCGACAAATTTCTCACGATGACCATCGACATATTTCTTGCGATACGCCTTCAGCAGTTCTGCAAAGAGATCTTCCGAGCCATAGATCAACCGTGCATCAAGAAGAGCTACAAGAAAAAAATATTCTTCCTGAGCATGCTTGATGGACTCGGCAACGGTCCGAACCCCATGGCCAATTTCCAGCCCGGTATCCCAGAGCGGATAGAGCACCGCATCGGTCACCCGGGATATCTGCTTTTTCACCTTGGGATGGTAGAGGATCATGAGATCGATATCCGAAAAAGGATATAATTCCTTCCGGCCATATCCACCCAGCGCAACGAGAGCTATCCGGCCTTCGCAATCAGGTATCTCCGCCTGCTTATAGCTGTTGATGATATACTCATCGATCATCCGGCTATGGTCGAGGAGGAACGCATCGCCGCCACTACCGGCTCCGCTTTTCATCCAACTCTGCTGCAGAGACTCCCGTTCGGCACGAAATACTGCAATCATTCGTCACACCGCATCGCGATCTTCTTCGCCTGTACGTACCCGAACCACACGCTCAACCGGCACAACGAAAATTTTGCCGTCGCCAATCTTGCCGGTGTTGGCTGCCACCCTGATGGTATCAACCACCTGGTTAACCTGACTTGCTGGCACAACAATTTCAATTTTGACCTTCGGAATGAAATCGACAACATACTCTGCCCCACGATAGATTTCCGTATGACCTTTCTGCCGACCATACCCCTTCACTTCAGACATGGTCATGCCGGTAATACCGATACCGTTTAAAGCGTCTTTTACATCGTCCAGCTTAAATGGCTTTATAATCGCCTCTACTTTTTTCATACCCTTTCCCTTATTAGAATCTTAGAAATAATGGACTTGATTCCGCAAAACCATACCTCGAACTGCCCGTTCTATACCTGGTAAAGGTTACATACTATATCGTTATCTATGCATCGGCAAGCTTCAGTTAGCTATTATAGGCAGTTTCCGAATGTTCTGTAGAATCCATTCCTTGCACCTCTGCATCTTCGCCAAGCCGCATGCCCATAGTCCCGTCAATTACCTTAAAAAGGATCCAGCTGATCACAAAGGCATAGCCGGCAACAACCACAACACCCAGCAGCTGTTTCCACACCTGAGAAGCATTGCCGAAAAAGAGACCATCAACGCCGCCGGGATTCGCTGTCGTTGAGGCAAAAAAGCCAAGACAAATAGTCCCTACTATGCCACCTACCCCGTGAATACCAACCACGTCAAGGGAGTCATCCAGACCAAGTTTTGATTTGGCATTTACCGCCAGATAACAGACCACACCGGCGATACAGCCGATTATAATGGCCGAATTTGGTCCGACAAAACCTGCGGTGGGGGTGATAGTCGCCAAACCGGCGATTGCCCCTGAGGCAGCACCGAGTGTCGTTGCCCTTTTCTGGGCAATCCACTCCATCACCACCCACATCAACATTCCCGCCATACCGCCCAGATGGGTGGCAACAAAAGCGGTCGCGGCTACCTCATTTACGGCAAGAGCGGAACCGGCATTAAAACCAAACCAGCCGAACCAGAGCAGTCCCGTGCCGATAATCGTCATCGGCAGACTGTGCGGCATAAAACTGGTTCTGCCGTAGCCTTTGCGGGGACCAAGCACCAGGACACCAGCCAGTGCTGCCGCGCCGCAGGTTGCATGGACAACAAGCCCCCCGGCAAAGTCAAGAACCCCCAGATTACCCAACCAGCCGCCCTTTCCCCAAACCCAATGGCAAACCGGGTTGTACACCAAAAGAGCCCAAAGCAGGGAAAAAGCAAGAAACGGCACAAACCGAACCCGCTCGGCGAAGGCCCCGGTAATGAGCGCCGGGGTTATAATTGCAAACATACATTGATAAATCATAAAAACAGTCTGTGGAATAGTCGTTGCATAATCAGGGCTTGGCGCGTTGGTTACCCCAGACAAGGCAAACCAGGACAGATCTCCGACAAAGCCACCCACATCAGGCCC
>JBBRDD010000275.1:0-5671 GCA_038204235.1 Desulfobulbales bacterium | reverse complement strand
AAGGAACCGTTGTTTCTGCTCAAAAGCTGCTGTATTAATGCTGCTGTAAAAATTGGTGGGCGCAGTAGGATTCGAACCTACGACCGATCGGTTATGAGCCGATGGCTCTACCAACTGAGCTATGCGCCCCTCTCGTTTTTTGTTGAGAGATAAAACATCATATTTAAAATGACATCGTGAGCAAAGTCAATGAAAAAAGAAAAAATGGCAATAAAATATCTTCAAGACTAGCAGAATGCAAGCAGATGGAGTCACATGCATCTCTGGTTGCTAAATAACACAAGATAACTATCCTACTAACACTCAATTTTAAAATATATTGATCGTTAGGATGTTTTTTTAAAACCTGGTGAATCGCCTTGATGTATACCAATCTTCTCTTGTTTCTGGTCGCAATTTTTCTTTTTAGTATCGACCGCGTCCCATCCGCGCCACTGCTGCCTGGCTGGCAGGCGCTGCTCCTCTTTTTGGTGCTTCTGGTCGGCTATGCCCGGCTTGCCGGCAAGCTGTTTGGCAGATCACGGGCCAGTCGGTCAGCCGGATATTTTCAGACGGAAAAACAGCTGTCGATTCTCGCGCTGGTCTTTTTTGGCTTGAGCCTCTATTTGTGCGACGCAAAATATTATCTTTCCCTGCTCTCTTTTGGCAACACGACACCCGCGCTGGTCAATCTGGCAGGGCTCATGCTTTTTGTCATCTTCCTGGCAATTATGTGGCGGGCCGGGAGAAATAAATACGAGCTGATCTTCGGCAGAAAACAAAGCACTCCGGCATTCATTCTGTCCAATATTAAAGCCAATCTGCCCATTGTCCTGCCCTGGGCTATGCTGTCAGTGCTTTACGATATCGTTGCCTTGCTGCCCTTTCCTGGATTGCAGAAAGTTATCGCTTCGGAGTGGGGCGATTTGCTGCTTTTTGGATTTTTCCTCTTTTTTGTGCTGATTTTTTTTCCACCGCTGGTACGCAGGCTTTGGGGATGCAAAAAATTGCCCGAAGGGGCCTTAAAAAGGCATCTGGATGCGTTTTGTGCCAAGCAGAATTTCAGCGCCGATTATTATCTCTGGCCTCTTTTTGAAGGACAGATGTTGACTGCGGCCGTAATGGGCATCCTGCCCGGTCTCCGCTATATTCTGCTTACCCCGGCCCTTATTGAAACCATGTCCCTCGGTGAGATCGAGGCCATTATGGCCCATGAGATTGGTCATGTGAAAAAGTTTCATCTGGTGCTGTATGTATTTCTGATAACAGGATTCAGCCTGTTGGTCGGGATGCTTGCCGAGCCGTTTATCTATATGTTTCTTTCCCTGCATTCTCTGAATACCTTGATTACCTGGAGTGGTATTTCGGCGGAAACGGCCGTGACTCTGGTTGGCTCGGTGCCGCTGCTTATTTTTATGCTGGTCTATTTTCGTTTTATTTTCGGCTATTTCATCCGCAATTTCGAAAGGCAGGCCGACCTCTTTAGTTTTGCGACAATGGGTAACGGTCAGCCGCTGGTTTCGGCCTTTGAGAAGATATCGGCTCTCAGCGGTAATATCCGTGATCAGCACAACTGGCATCATTTTGGCATTGGCGAACGTATAGACTGTCTCGAACATGCGCAAAAAGACCCGGAGCTGGTCAGGCGACATGACAAAAAGATCCGCTACAGTCTGATCGCGTATGTGGCAATACTGCTGCTTACTGTCGGTCTGGTCCGTCAGATCCCTACGGAAGTGCTGGCCCAGCGTTATCAGGAGAATTTCGCCGAATCGGTCCTGCAGCAGAAGATAAAACAAGAGCCGGACCGGGCACTCTGGCAGCGGCTTATCGGCGATCTGATGCTGACCCGGAAGATGGAAGAAAAAGCACTTGCCGCCTATGAAAAAGCGTATAGTCTTGATCCGGCCAACCCGGAGATCATGAACAATTTTGCCTGGCTGCTGTTGACCAGTGAGAACCTGAAACTCAGAGATCCTTCAAAGGCCTTAACTCTCGCCAGGGCGGCTGCGACTCTCCAGCCGAAAGGCCATGTACTTGATACGCTGGCTACCGCCTATTGGGCCAATGGCCTTGTCGATGCGGCAGTAAGCACTGAAAAAGAAGCGGCGGCTCAGGACGCATCCCAGATGAGATTTTACCTGGCACGGATCATCAGATTTACCAGTCAGACGTATCAGGAATCGGTGGATGCACTCGAAGCGGCCCAAAAGACAGCTCAGGCAGAGTTGAGGTAGGCTATGCCGTTATTGGGTGCACATGAATCGGTTGCCGGTGGCCTGCATCTGGCGTTTGCCCGCATCGAAAGTGTCGGTGGTGAAGCGCTGCAGATATTTACCCGTAATCAGCGACAGTGGCGTCCGGCCGAATTGACAGCTGAAGAGATTACACTTTTTCGTAGAGCTCATGAGAAAAGTGGTGGAATGCCGGTCGCTTCGCATGCCTCCTATCTGATTAATCTGGCTACCGATAAAAACGAGTTATTGGAAAAATCAGTGCACGGCCTGCTCTCGGAACTAAACCGCTGTGCCCAGCTTGGTGTGCCGTATGTGGTGCTGCATCCCGGATCCCATGGTGGTGATGGGGTTGAGGCTGGGCTTGAGCGATTTATCAGAGGCCTGGACAGGGTGCTCGAACAAAGTCCCGGGAAAGTCCAGGTCCTGGTTGAAACTACTGCGGGACAGGGCACCGGGCTTGGCAGCAATTTTGCGGAACTGGCATATATCCTGGATAATTCAAAATTTTCCGATTTATTGGCTGTGTGCGTTGATACGTGTCATGTATTTGCTGCAGGGTATGAGCTGCGGACAGCGGATGGGTACCAGGCGACAATTGCGGCCCTGGAGAGTGCAGTCGGTCTCGACAAGATACTCTTTTTTCATCTCAACGATTCAAAGAAAGAACTGGGCAGCAGGGTAGATCGCCATGAACATATCGGCAAAGGGGCCATCCGGCTCGACGGTTTCAATAACCTGCTGAACGACAGCCGTTTTACCCGGCTGCCGATGACCCTTGAAACCCCTAAAAGTACCAGCCTGGATGAGGATCGTCACAACCTGCAGGTTCTCCGTTCGCTTCTGCGAAAGACTCCGCACTAATTTTCGCTATCTTCTTGCAAAATATTGATCTACGGGGGAGAATAGGTGCAAACTACGTTCTATCTCTGCAAAGGTAAGTCTAAGTATGTCATTGAAATTTTTACATAGCGACGCTCTTCTCGGCGTCCTCGTCAAGCTGAAGGTGCTCACCCCTAAACAGTGCCAGATTGTTACGCTGGAAAAGGGGAAAATGCGTCAGAAGCTGCTGCGTCAGGCCGGGAAAGAAGGGGAGGTCGATAGAGAATATCCGGATATGGTGGATATCATCGTTGGATTCAGCTTCAAGCTGCAGGGAGGTGACGAGCGATTAATCGATGAAGAGTTGATAATGCGTGCTGTTGCCAAAGAAAAGAACCTGCCCTTTAAAAAGCTTGATCCGCTTGAGCTCGATATGGATGTAGCCACCAAGACCATTCCCCGCAACTTTGCCATCAGACAGCTCCTTCTCCCTTTCAAGATGGAAAATGGGGTGGTGGAAACGGCAATCTATCATCCCGACTGCCAGGCGGCGCTGGCGGATATTGAACAGGCCAATCAGATCAAGATAAAACCGTATCTGGCGACTAAGTCGGATATAAAGCGGATAATAGGCGAATTTTTCGGTTTTCAGAAATCGATCAGTGCGGCCGAGGATCAGTTTGGCGTCATCCCGGGAGGTGCTGGTTCCATCGATATAGGCAATCTTGAACGGTATGTGAAGATTTCCTCCGCGAAAGAAATTACCTCCTCTGATCAGCATATCAAAACAGCGGTCAACCATATTTTTCATTACGCCCTTGAACAGCGGGCCAGCGATATCCATATTGAGCCAAAGCGCAATGTGTCGATGATCCGCTTTAGGATCGACGGGTCGCTCCATACCATCTACAATCTGCCGAAGGCGGTCCATGCGGCTATCGTCGCGCGCATTAAATTTTTGTCCCGCCTAGATATTGCCGAAAAAAGACGACCGCAGGACGGCAGGATTAAAATTGGCGAGAAGAGCGGCAGGGATGTGGAGATAAGGGTATCGACTATTCCGGTGGCCTTTGGCGAAAAGGCGGTCTTGCGTATTCTCGATTCCGAATTGATGTTTCAGCAGATCGACAGCCTTGGTTTTTCTAAAAGAGATATGGAGGTATATAATTCTTTTATCTCCTCGCCCCACGGGATCATTCTGGTGACGGGTCCGACCGGAAGCGGTAAATCAACAACGCTCTATTCGACTCTCAAAGAGATAGCCACGCCGGAAAAAAACATTGTCACCATAGAAGATCCGGTGGAGATGGTGCACGAGGAATTTAACCAGATCGCCGTCCAGCCGCTGATTGACGTGACTTTTACCACAATTTTGCGCAGCATTCTCCGTCAGGACCCCGATATCATAATGATCGGGGAAATTCGTGATCGTGAGACCGCCGCCCATGCGGTGCAGGCGGCAATGACCGGTCATCTGGTTTTTTCAACCCTGCATACCAACGATGCGGTTGCATCTATCGCCCGATTGAGAGACCTTGGGATGCCGTCATTTATGATAGCCACTTCCCTGCTCGGGTGTATGGCCCAGCGATTGGTGAAAACTATCTGTCCCGGCTGTGCAGAGGAATTTGAAATGAAAAGCGAAGATCTCCTTAAAATGGGCTTCCCGGTGGCAGAATCGGGCAGTCTTGTGCTCAGACGCGGGAAGGGCTGTCGGGATTGTCGTGGCACTGGATTTAAGGGCAGATGCGGGATATTTGAAATATTTCCCATGTCATCAAAGGTGAAAAAGATGGTCGCCGACGATGAGCACACCTTGGAAATACGTCAGGTTGCAATACGGGAAGGAATGACTACATTACGCGAGGACGCGTGGGACAAGGTGCGGCGCGGTATAACCACCTACGAAGAAGCCCTGCGGGTGACTGCCGCATAAATGTTGGGGCACAATTATGAGATGGCACAATTATGAGATTAAGAGAAAAGAAGAGATAACAGCTGATGCCCATAAAGATCGTCGCTAAGAATAAGAAAGCCTATCACAACTACCATATCGATGCTACCTACGAAGCGGGAATGGTGCTCTCAGGGCCGGAAGTCAAATCGCTCCGGGCCGGCAAGGCAAACCTGCGAGATGGCTATGTGAAGATTGATTCCCGTGGTGAGCCGATGTTGCATAACGTACATATCTCAATGTACACCTTTGCCACCCAAAATCCAAACGAGCCGCTCAGGGTACGAAAATTATTGCTCCATCATCGTGAGATTAAGAAACTTATCGGTAAGCTTAACGAAAAAGGCCTTGCCCTGATACCATTGAAGATATACTTTATAGAGAATGGTAAGGCAAAAATCGAACTTGGTCTTGCACGCGGTAAAAGAGAATATGATAAGCGGGCCAGCCTCAAAGAAGAGCAGAGCAAACGCGAGATTCAGCGAGAGATGCGCCATGACAAAGTATAACCATAAACTTGAATCTATACAAAGGGGGCGAAACGGATTCGACGGGGATGTGTAAGCTCATTGTTGCATGCCGAGCTTCTATTTGCTCGTAAAACCAGTAGAACATAAATATAATCGCAGACGATTATAACTACGCAGTAGCAGCTTAATACCTGTCATACTGCCGTTCCACC